>JAAFHI010000323.1 GCA_013298335.1 Actinomycetota bacterium | reverse complement strand
CCTTTTGCAGAGTGCGAAATTCGATGTGGCGGTATTTTTCGGCGGGTTTGAGCGAATGATGGATTTTTTTGGTTTCCACCACGACTTCGAACCCGGATGCTGGATGAAGTTCCCGGACACCGCCGCGGAAAGGGTTGGGCGGCTGACCGGTTTCCCTGCATATATATTAAGGATCGCGCGCGCGTACGATGAACGGATGTTCAAAGTTCCGGGAAGCGGAACGGTTCAGCGGGTGCCGTTTTGCCGCAACGGAGGGCTATTCCTCGTCTTCCGTTTCAGTCTCCGTGGGAGGAAATTCAATCCGGAAGTAGACGTCCGACAGCTTCAGCGAACAGTTGAGGGATGGAATTCCGACTTCGGAATCGAGCCCGGAAACCGGGTGAAGTTCCCAGATCGGGCCTTTCTTGCGCGTGAAATGTTCCACCAGCGGGGCGGTTTGCGAAACGAGGATGTAGTCGGTCAGAGACGGCAGCCAGTCGCGATACCGTTTGAACTTTTCGCTCCGGTCAAAAAGTTCGGTTCCCTCCGAAAGCACTTCGATGATGACTGACGGATTGAGAAGAATGTCCCGCCGTTGGTCATGATATTGCGGTTCGCCGCAAATGATGACGATGTCGGGGTAAGCGAACATTCCCGTGGTCCGATTGGGAGAAACCGGTCCAACCTGAACCAATGTTCCTTTTCCACGAACTCTGCCGGAAGTTTCACGCAGTTGATTCCCAATCGCGACTACCAAATTGGTCGATATATCGCTGTGTTCCGGACTCTCGCTGCCCTTTTCGAAAAGAACGCCGTCCAGGAATTCGTGTCGTTCTTCACTGGCGCGTTCAAACTCAAGATATTTCTCGACCGTAAAGTTGTGGCCGATGCGGTTCATAAAAGAAGGTGTCCTTTGGGCTGATCTAGGCGGATTTTGTGGGGACGGATTCTAGAACCGAACTGACTACCCACGCGGGCTGGGAAACGCCCGTAGCCCCGGATGATGCGAGTCTTCGAGCGAATCCGGGGAACTTTTAATTCAGCCCAAAATACCACCGGCGGCCGTTCTGGAAAACGACCGCCGGGGCGGGGATTCTACGGTGTGAGCGGACGCGCTCGCTATCCGAAAAAGACCTTGGCGACTTCATACAGGTCGTCGTCGAGCGTCTTGATGCTTTCGACGGCTTCCTCGATCGGGACGGAGACCATTTTCGTGCCGCGCAGGGAGGCCATGCGTCCGAATTCGCCCGCCCGGACCATGTCCACCGCCTTGATGCCGAGGCGTGTGGCGAGCAGCCGGTCGTAGGCCGTGGGCGCGCCGCCGCGCTGGGTGTAGCCGAGAACCGTGACGCGGGTTTCGATGCCGGTCATCTGTTCGATTTTCTTGCCGAGCAGGTGCCCGATGCCGCCGAGCCGGGTGTGCTGGTAGATGGAACTCGATTCCTCGTCGGAAAGGAACGGTTCATCCGGGTGCGGATGGGCGTCTTCCGCCACGACCACGATGGAAAAGTACCGTCCGAGCGATTTCCGGTGATTGAGAATCTTGCAGATTTCGCTGATCCGGAAGGGATGTTCGGGAACGAGAATGATGTCCGCGCCGCCCGCGATGCCCGCCCCCGCGGCGATCCAGCCGGCGTGGCGGCCCATGACTTCGACGACCATGACGCGGTCGTGCGATTCCGCCGTGCTGTGCAGCCGGTCGATGGCCTCGGTCGCGATGGACAGCGCGGTGTCGAACCCGAACGTGACGTCGGTGCCGTTGAGGTCGTTGTCGATGGTTTTCGGGACGCCGACGATGGGGAGGTGCTGGGTGCGGTGCATGGCGAGCGAGGCGCTCAGGGTGCCTTCGCCGCCAACCACGATGAGTGCGTCAAGACCGTACTTGCGCCAGTTCTCGTGAATGCGCTGGAGTTGTTCGTCGGAAGCCAGCGGATTGGTGCGCGAGGTTCCGAGAATCGTGCCGCCCCGGGGGAGGATGCCGGAAATCGAGTAGCGGGTGAGCGGTTCGACTTTGCTGTTGATGAGGCCGTTCCAGCCGTTGTGAACGCCCAGTACCCGAATGCCGAACTGCATCGAGCGTCGGACGACCGCCCGAAGGACTGCGTTCAAGCCTGGCGCGTCACCGCCGCCGGTTAAAATTCCGATGGTGCGTATATCCATGATGTCAGCCGAAAAAAGACTTACTCTCCGAATCTCCGATCCGCACAGGGCGGGGGATTCCGTCACGAACCGGGTGATTGTTTCGTCGTCGCGTCAGAGTATAGCAAAAAAGGTGAGTTTCAATACAAATCCCCCGGTGCATTAGGACAACTTATGATTCCTCCTTTTCGGCGAATGCGCCGCCGGGCTATCCTGTGGAAATGACGCAACCGGCACCTTCCTCAGAACCCCTTTTTCTTGTGGTGGATACGTCCGCTTCCCGATACGGCCTCGCCCTCGCGCGCGGCGAACGGCTGATTGCCGAGATGGGCGTCGAGTCGCCCGGTCCGACGGCCCACCTGATTCTGTCGGACATTGCGAACATCCTCGACCGGGTCGGAATTTCTCCGAAGGACCTCGACGCGGTGGGCGCGCTGGTCGGTCCGGGCAGTTTCACGGGAATTCGCGTCGGCCTGGCAACGGTCAAGGGCCTGGCCCAGCCGCTGGGGCTGCCGATCGTCACGGCCACAACGCTCGAAACGGTCGCGCGGGCAGTTCACCACCCTGATCCGGACGCGCTGTTGTGCGTGGTCAACATTGCCTATCGCGACCAGGTTCACGCCCAGATTTTTCGGCCTTTGGGAAATGGAAATGTCACGGAGTTCGGGCTTCCGCAATCGGGCGAGGGAAGCGCGGTGCTGGAGGAGATGCTCGCCCTGCCGGAAATTTCGCGCGCACCGGTGGTTTTTACCGGCGACGCCTTTCCAGGGCTGGTCCCGGCGGTGGAGCGGATTCTGGTGTTTCGTCCGGTGGAATGGTCGGTGGTGGCCCCGCCGCCGTTTCTCGCCACGGCGGCGGTGCCGATGTTGGCCGAGCGGCTTCGCGCCGGACGGACGACCGTCGCCCGCGAACTCGAAGCCTTTTACGCGCGGTCATCCGAACCCGAACGGAAATTCGATCCGACCGTCGCCAATTAGAAGAAAATGAACCGGTTAGCCGTTTTCCTCGGGAATTCTGGAAATCGAGAGATGGGTTGAAACTTCCGGACACCCGCTGCGGTTGCGGGCGACCACGTCCTCGAAGAGATTCTGGAACTCCACCAGGACGCGAAGGGATGACGGGGTTGGCGGCGTGACGCAGCCTTCCGCCGGAATCCGGCTGCGAACAAAGCGGATGAGGTCGGTGATGGTGGCGAGATCGCGCGGGAGATGGTGTTCCGCGCGCGGCAGACGGAAGGCGTCGAGAGTCGCGGCAAAGAGTTCGGCCAGTTTTTCGGAATCGAATCCGAGGTCCAGGCGAAGATGATGGTGGAGGGCCAGCAGATCCGTGGTGAATCCGGAATATTCCGAAACCAGCAGGAGAACCCGATCGCGGGTCTTATCGGGGCGAAGTCGAGGGGCGGGGGCTGGTTTGAATTCAGCCGTGGGTTCAAAAATGGGCGAGGCGACGACCGCGGGGTCGAGCGTATCGCGTTTGAGGCCGGAATCCGTGGTGGGGAACATGGGTCACCTCCAGTGGGGGAAGAAGGGCCGGACCGCGATGAAAAGAACCCGAAAGCCGTTCGGGTGGGGGAACCGAGGGCGAAACGTGACGATTGTGTCAGTCCTTCGATACTAATCCAAAAAAATGAATTTGGGCACGGTATTTTTCACCTTTTTTCAGGACGAATCGTTTCGTCGGGGAAAAAAAGAACCCGCCGGGAACGGCGGGTTCTTGAATGTACCGGCGGGATTTTCGGTTACGGTTTCCAGTCCACCATGAACGTATTCGTCTCTCCGGCGGCGATGCCGTTCCGGTTGGAGCAGAAGACAAGCTTTTTGCCGTCGGGCGAAAACATCGGGAAACCGTCGAAGGTATCGTTGAAGGTCACCCGTTCAAGTCCCGTTCCGTCGAGGTTGACGAGATAGAGGTCGAAGTTGCGGCCCTTCGGGTCGTCCATGTTGGATGAAAAGATGATCTTTTTGTCGTCGGGGGTGAAAAACGGGGCGAAATTCGCCTTCCCGTTGTTCGTCAGCCGCTGGACGTGCGAGCCGTCGAGGTCCATGACGTAAATGTCGAGTGTCGACGGACGGATCAGGTGCTCTTTCAGCAGATTCTGGTAGGACTCCAGGTCCTTGCCTTCGGGACGGCTCGCCCGCCAGACGATTTTCTTTCCGTCGTGCGAGAAAAACGCGCCGCCGTCGTATCCCGGCGTATTGGTCACCTGGCGGACATTCTTTCCGTCAATGTCCATAATGTACAACTCGATGTCGCCCGACCGGTCGGAGGTGAAAATCACATGCTTTCCGTCGGGTGAAACGGTGGCCTCGGCGTCGTAGCCGGGCGTATTCGTGAGTTGTTTCGGGTTTTTCCCGTCGGCGTCGGCAACGAAGATGTCGTAGGTCGGGTAGAGCGCCCAGACGTACCCCTTCGAGAAATCGGGGCGCGGCGGGCAGTCCTTCCCGCCCAGGTGGGTGGACGAATAAATGACGTGTTTTCCGTCCTTGAGGAAATAGGCGCAGGTCGTTCGACCGGTTCCGGTGCTCAGAAGCTTCTGATTCGAGCCGTCAGCGCCCATCGAATAAATCTGGTCGCAGGCTTTGCCGTCGCGGGTGGACTGAAAAATCAGCTTTTTCCCGTCGAACGAAAAGTAGGCTTCGGCGTTTTCGCCGCCGAACGTCAGTTGCCGGATGGAAGAAAAGTGCTTTTCACGCGGATCGAGCGTCAGTTTCGGGTAGGTTTTGGCCGAACCCTGCGCGCCGAGCGGTTTGTCGGTCTGGGCAAAGGCGGCGGCGGCCAGCAGGGAAACGGCAATCACGGAAAAGAGGCCGGATGCCGGACGGAAGCGGATCATTGGTTGAGGAGTCCTTTCGGGGAGCAGTCAGTGGTCAGCAGTCAGCAGTCAGTGGTCAGTGGTCAGTGGTCAGTGGTCAGTGGTCAGTGGTCAGTAGGCCGCAAATCGTTTTCTGGAAGGACGAAATTCGCGGGATTTCGGAAAAAACTTCAAATCGGGATTTTTTGCAACCTCTTTGCAGGAATCAGTGGCCAGCAGCCAGTAGTCAGTAGCCAGCAGCCAGTAGTCAGTTTTTTTTCTTTTTCCAACCTCTGACCACTGACT
>JAAFHI010001080.1 GCA_013298335.1 Actinomycetota bacterium | reverse complement strand
TATGTCTCTGTAAATGGTGCGTTTACTGGTTTCGAACCGCTCGGCGAGGTCTTCGGCGCGCCGTTTCCCCCGTGCCTGAAGTTCCAGAACGATGGCGAGCAGGCGGTCGGTGCGGTTCATACATTTTCAGGTTTGAAAGGCGCGCTTCAACGCCTCTGATTTTACAAAACAATACTTGCTGAAGCGCGCACGCTGAACATCAATCGCGAAACGAAGAATCAATCCGATCCAGTTTCCGCATCAGGCCGGGCCAGACGAGCGACGCGCCGAGGCCCTTGGTGACCATTTCCGCCTGCGCCCGCATGCCCTGGAGAATCGGCGTCGGTACGTGCAGCAGTTCCGTTCCACCCGATTGAGCCAGAATCTGGATTCGGCAGGAGGCTTCCAGAATGTACATCGCGAGAAAGGCGTCCGCCGCCGTCTTTCCGACGGTCAGAAGCCCGTGATTGCGGAGAATCATCGCGCTGTTCGTCCCCAGATCGGCGACGAGGCGCGGTTTTTCATCCGGGTTCAGGGCGACGCCCTCGTAATCGTGATAGCCGAGCGACGACAGCGGGAAAAGCGACTGCTGGGAAAGGGGCAACAGCCCGTTTTTCTGCGCCGAAACCGCGACGCCGTGGAGCGTGTGGGTATGAAACACGCAATGCGCGTCCTCGCGGGCGGCGTGAATCGCACTGTGGATGGTAAATCCCGCCGGATTCACGAAATGGGGCGTTTCCATCACGGGTTTTCCCTCGATGTCGATCTTGACGAGGCTCGACGCGGTGATTTCCTCGAAGAGAAAGCCGTAGGGATTGATCAGAAAGTGATGGTCATCGCCGGGGATGCGCATCGAAATGTGGGTAAAGATGAGGTCGTCCCAGTGGTAGAGCGCGGTCAACCGGTACATCGCGGCCAGATCGACGCGCAACTGCCACTCCTCGGCTGAGACCAGATCGCGGACGCTCGGGGCTTTGGCGGGCTGCATGGGCGGCATTCTCCTTTTTCTCAAGCGGGTGAAAACAAAATCGGATGAATTTCAGGGATTGCGGGATTCACGAACCCATTTCCGAATGCTTTTGGTCCAGACGGTACTTTTTTCCGTCATTCCGGTCTCCAGAAACCGCGTCGCCGTATGGGAATCCAGTACGTTGAAGACCGAACTGGCGTTGGCCGCGCGATAGGAAACCCCGTCAAGTTGATGAAATATCAGGGTTTCTCCGTCATAGCGCCAGACTTCGGGAACGCCGATGGCCGCAAAAATCGGGAACCGGGGCAGCGAGGAACTGGTGACATCCACTTCAATGACCAGATCGGGGGCAGGGTCGTCCGGCAGCGTCACCGCCCGCTTACCCCGGATGGCATCGGCATTTCCGATATAGAAACACGAATCCGGCTCGAATCCCTTCTTCACATCGGCCCGTTTGAGGGTGACCGATCCGGTCTGAACAATGTCGATGTCCAGTTCCTCCGCCAAAATCAGCACCAGTTGCGCCAGCAGGCGGTTCGGAAGTTCGTGAGCCAGCGAAAGAACCATAATCTCCAGTTTCCCGTCGTCATAAATGAAATGGGGATTTGAACAATCCTCATAGTCGGCGAGCAGGGATTCATAGGTCGCCCAACTGACGTGGTCGAGGACGAACGACTCCCCCGCCGCCGGAACGACGGGCGTTTCCACGATTTCGGATGATTTGGCGACGGATGCCATGAGTTCGCCTCCTGCAAAACGAGCGTTAAAACACGACCGATTCCTGATATTCGCCGAAAACCTTCCGCAGCCGGTCGGAAATCTCGCCGACCGTGGCGTATTTCTCGACCGCGTCGATGATGAGCGGCATCAGGTTGTCGGTCCCCTGGGCGGCGGTCGAAATGGCATCGAGGGCGGCGGTCGTCGCGGCGTTGTCGCGCCGGGCGCGCATGGCCTGCAACCGTACGACCTGCGCGCGTTCGAGTTCCGGGTCGATTTTCATGATCGGGATCGAATTTTCCTCTTCAACCTGGAACCGGTTGACGCCGACGACGATGGCCTCGTCGGCCTCGACGGCGCGCTGGTAATCGTA
>JAAFHI010000504.1 GCA_013298335.1 Actinomycetota bacterium | reverse complement strand
GTCGTGAAGGTCGCCATTGAACCGTCCACGCGGGCGGACCTGGCGAAACTCGCGCCGGCGCTGGCGAAACTGGCGCAGGGCGACCCGTCGCTCCGGCTCGGGACCGACCCCGAAACGGGTCGTCCGGTGCTCGGCGGGATGGGTGAACTCCATCTGGAAGTCACGCTCCAGCGGTTGACCCGCGAATACGGCGTGGCGGTCCGGGTGGGCGAACCCTGCGTGGCCTACCGTGAAACCATTCGCCGCGAGGCGACGGGCCACGGACGGCACAAGCAGCAGAACGGCGGCAGCGGCATGTACGGCGACGTCGAACTCGCCATCCGTCCGTTGCCGCGCGGCGGCGGATTCGTCTTCGAGGATCGCACCGTCGGGGGCGTGATTCCGAAGCAGTTCATGAAAGCCATCGAACAGGGCGTCCGCGACGCCATGCTCGCCGGCATTCGGGACGGCATCGAGATCATCGACCTCGCCGTGGACGTCATCGGCGGCGATTCCCACGTCAAGGACTCGAACGAACCGGCGTTTCGCAGCGCCGGACGGCTCGCCTTCCTCGACGCGGTGCAGCGGGCCGGACTGCAACGGCTCGAACCGCTCGCGGCATTCGACGTCGAAACGCCCGAACCGTACTTCGGCTCGGTCCTCGGCGATCTGTCGTCGCGCCGCGGACGAATCGAGGAAGTCGGCGACCGGGGCGGGGCGAAATTCGTCTCCGCCATCGTGCCGGTGGCCGAAACCTTCCGTTACGCCGCAACCCTCCGCTCGCTGACCCGTGGCGAAGGAACGTTCACGTCGCAACCCGCAGGCTACGAAGCAGTCTAGGAGTCGGGAGTCTCGGAGTCTTGGAGTCCAGAAACCAGACAGGGAGACTGGGAGACAAGGAGAATTTTTTGCATCAGGAGTGAACGAAACACCCCGAATGTCAAAAAGTCCTTGTCTCCTTGTCTCCTTGTCTCCTTGTCTGTTTTTTTCGCTTGTCCCCAAAGGGCGGGAGTGTCAAAAACGGGGCTGCACTTCACCACACGTACAATTTCATAGCGGGAGCGAAGACGATGGATTCCATTGATAACGAGAAGAAACTGGCGGCCCGCGCCGCCGTTGCCCTGATTCCGGATGGCTCGGTGGTTGGAATCGGGGCCGGGAGCACGGTAAATCACGCCGTTCGCGCGCTCGGCGAACGGGTCGCTGAAGGATTAAAGGTCAAGATCGTTCCGGCCTCGATTGAAACCGAAAATCTGGCGCGGAGTCTCGGTATCGAGATCACCGGTTTTGAACAGCATCCGCATTTCGACATCGCCATCGATGGGGCCGATGAAATGGATCCCCAGCTTCGGCTGCTCAAGGGCGGCGGCGGCGCGCTGCTGCGGGAAAAGGTGGTCGCGACGGCGGCGAAGGAATTCATCGTCATCGCCGATTCGTCCAAAACCGTGGAACACCTCGGCAAATTCCCGCTTCCGGTCGAAGTTCTGCCCTTCGCCCTGTGGACGGTGTTCGACCGCGTCCGCAAACTCGGCGTCGAACCGATTCTGCGCAAAAAAGCCGACGGTTCTGTCTATGAAACCAACCAGCACAACTACATTCTGGATTGCCCGTTCGGGAAAATCGAAGACCCCGACAAGCTCGCCGCCGACCTCGCCTGCATTCCGGGACTCATCGAACACGGCCTGTTTCTGACGGAAGCCAGCGTCGCACTCGTCGCGCGCGGCGAAACGGTGGAAACGATCCGACGGACAAAGTGAAAATGGACAGTGGACAGTGGACAATTTCAATCCGCTGATTTTGGAGAAAAATTGTCCACTGTCCATCGAGGGTAGTTATTTGAACCGAGTGATGGAACGGCCATGGACGGGAAAGAATAAACAACAAGGTGATTTGTAACTGTTCAGCCGCCGCTGTTTGCCTTGCCCTCAGGGACAGGGCTATTCAAAAACAGGCCCCGTGAACAAGGCTCAAACCGGCTTTTTTCATTACCGATTCAATTTTTCAAAAACCATAACGACGCCCAAGCCCTGTTTCTTCAATTTCTGAGCCCCGTTCACGGGGCTTGGAAGCCAATCGCCCTGTCCTTGAGGGCAGGGCGACGACCGGGCTGAACAGTTACGGTGATTTTAAAGAAACCAGTGTTTGCAAAATGTCGTTCAGCATCAAACTCGGTAATTTTCTTTATAAAAATGCATTTGGGCTTTATAAGCCGATGTATGTCATGTTTAAAAATAAACAGGATTCCTTTGAAATTGAATTACTAAAAAAACATATTCACAAATCGGATTTTGTTTTGGATATTGGTTCCAATATTGGTTTTTTTTCAAAAATATTATCGCAAATGGTAGGCCCCAACGGCAAAGTACATTGCTTTGAACCCGATAAAACCAATTTCAATCACCTACAAGACTATTGTAAACATTTAGGCAATGTTCATTTGGTTAATAAAGCCGTTGGCGCCAAAAATGAAAATTTAAAAATTTACACTTCCAAAAAATTAAACGTTGATCATCGTACATACAAACCCGAGGAGTTCGATAAGGAAATTGAAATTGAAGCAGTAAGCATTGATGAATACTTAGGTGAAAATAAAAAAATTCATTTCATTAAAATGGATATTCAGGGCTTCGAAATGCAGGCAATAAAAGGCATGGAAAAAACCCTGACTGAAAATCATGAAGTTAAAATTATTTCTGAACTCTGGCCTTATGGCTTAAGTAAAGCGGGGAGTTCGGCGACAGAGTACTTTAATTTTTTAACCCAAAAGGGATTTATCTGTTATTTACTTGAAGAAAAATCACTAAAACGACTTAACCCGGAAAAGGTCGAATCAATCAAAACATTAAGTGAAGAACATTATTTTAATATTTTTGCCACACGAACGAATGTATAAAAAAATAATTTGTTTTTGATGGAACTCATCGAACACGGCCTGTTTCTGACCGAAGCCAGCGTCGCGCTCGTCGCGCGCGGCGAAACGGTGGAAACCATCCGGCGGGGACAGTAGCCAGCAGTCAGAAGAGGAATTGAGAATTGAGAGTGGAGAATTGAGAGTTTTCGATCCAGTCGGATTTTTGGCGAGGATTGGCTGGACTGGACTGGCTCTGAATGAGTTTTTCGCCCGTAGCCCCGGATGATGCGAGTCTTCGAGCAAATCCGGAGAAACGTTTCCGACCCACAACATCCGCCGGAATCAACCACTCTCAACTCTCCACTCTCAACTCTCAACTCTCAACTCTCAATTGCCCCTGCGCCGTCGCGACCAGCAGACCGAATCCGAGCAGCGGTCCCGCGCCGAACCCGATCAGCGGCGCGGGCGTCAGTCCAGCCACCGAACAACCGAAAAGCACCGCGTAATAGGCCGGAATCCCGAGAAAACCCGGAGTGAGCGGAACCAGTCCTTTCGCGAGCAGTCCGAGGAACGCGACCGCGCACAGAAGAACCGCCACGCCCGAAAAAATCGAGTTCCGGAAGGCAAGTTCAAACACACCTTCGACATAGGGGACGGGTTTCAGCGGGTCCGGCTGGGCGTATGCCAGGGCGCAGGCCACCGCCAGCAACGCCGCCGACGTCAGGCGGGCGGGCACGGACGCGGGCGAGTACAGAAGAATGACCAGAAACCCGGCGGACAGCGCCAATACCTGCGAAAAATCCGGCTGGACCGCCAGAATCAGCCCGATCGCGACCATCCCGGCCATTGCCGCGATTGCCACCATTCCCGCATTCGATTTCCGTCGAAAGAGCGCGCTGGACGCCATCAACGCGACCGGCAGCACCACCGATGCCACGTAAAGCCTGACCGGGCCGAGATTCACCCACCGTTTCGGACCACTTCCCTGAAACAGCAGCGGCACGGCACAAACTACCGCTGCAACCACGAGGCAGCCGAGCCGGAAACGCCCGCTCAAAACGCGGTCAGGAAGCAATTTCCCTACAAACGCGAGCAGAACCATGAGAACGGTCGCGACCGCCTGTACCGCGAGGACGCCGG
>JAAFHI010000617.1 GCA_013298335.1 Actinomycetota bacterium | reverse complement strand
AACCGCTCATCGCGCCGGAAACCATCGACGCGGCCATCCGGCCCCTGCTCGACGATCCGGACCTGCCGATGGCGACGACCTGCGAGCCGCTGACGGACGCCGCCGACATCCTGAACCCGAATATCGTCAAGGTTGTCCGCGACAAACGGGGCAATGCGCTCTATTTTTCACGTTCGCCGATTCCGTATGACCGCGCCCGCCCGCTGACCGCCGAAACTTCAGTGACAAACGGGACATGGTGGAAACACACCGGCCTCTACGTGTATCGTCGCGATTTTTTATTGCATTTCGCGTCGCTGCCGCCGTCGCCGCTGGAACATCTCGAAGCGCTGGAACAACTTCGCGCGCTGTATCACGGATTTCCCATTCGCGTGGTCGAAACCCGGCACGCCGCGCCCGGCGTGGATACGCCCGAAGACGTCGCGCGGGTGTTGAAACTGCTCGACCAGGCCGCGCCGGACTGAGGCGTTTTCGCTTCCGCCGATCACCGCTTTCGTTCTCCCTGTTTTCGTACCTTTCGTTTTCTTACCGGCAAAAAAGGAATTTTCACGCAATGGCCAAGTATCTTTTCGTCACCGGTGGCGTCGTTTCCTCGCTCGGAAAGGGCATCGCGGCATCGTCCATCGCCTGTCTGCTCGAAGCCCGCGGATTGCGCGTCACGCAGCAGAAATTCGATCCCTACATCAACGTGGACCCCGGCACGATGTCGCCGTTTCAGCACGGCGAGGTCTTCGTGACCGACGACGGCGCGGAAACCGACCTCGACCTCGGTCATTACGAACGGTTTTCGAGCGCGACCATGACGCGGGCGAACAACTTCACCACCGGTCGGATTTACCAGTCGGTCATCGAAAAGGAACGGCGCGGCGACTATCTCGGCCAGACGGTGCAGGTCATTCCGCACATCACCAACGAGATCAAGGACGCCATCCACTCGGTTTCGAAAAATGTAGACATCGTCATCGTCGAAATCGGCGGCACGGTCGGCGACATCGAGTCGCTGCCGTTTCTCGAAGCGATCCGGCAGATGCGCCATGAAGTCGGACGCGAAAACTCGCTCTTCATTCATGTGACGCTCGTGCCGTTCATCAACGCCGCCGGGGAATTGAAAAGCAAGCCGACGCAGCATTCGGTCAAGGACCTGCTCGGCATCGGCATCCAGCCGGACATCCTGATCTGCCGCACCGACCGCGAGATTCCGCGCGGGATGAAGGACAAGATCGCGCTCTTCTGCAACGTCGCCGAGGAAGGCGTCGTGACCGCCGCCGACGTGTCCACGGTCTATGAAGTGCCGCTCGAGTTTTCGCGGCAGGGACTCGACGAACTGATTCTTTCGCGGCTCGCGCTGACCTGTCCCGAACCGGACCTCCGCAAGTGGACGCGGATGGTGGACATCATCAAGCACCCCGATTCGGCGGTGACGATCGGCATCGTCGGCAAGTACGTCGGACTCGGCGAGTCCTACAAAAGTCTCACCGAGGCGCTGCTGCACGGCGGCGTCGCCAATCAGTTGAAGGTGAACATCCGCTGGATCGAGGCCGAGGAACTCACGACCGACGACCGGTGGGAGGAGCGGCTGCGCGACGTGGACGCGATTCTCGTCCCCGGCGGATTCGGCAAGCGCGGGATTTCCGGGATGATCCGGGCGATTTCCTTCGCGCGCCGGGCGAAGGTGCCGTTCTTCGGCATCTGTCTCGGAATGCAGTGTGCCTGCATCGAACTCGCCCGCACGTCGGAGGCCATGTCCGACGCCGACAGCACCGAATTCGACCCCGAAACGCCGCATCCGATTTTCTTCCTCCTGCGCGACCTGATCGGCGTCGAGGAAATGGGCGGCACGATGCGCCTCGGGGCCTACCCGTGCCATCTCCAGGAGGGCAGCAAGGTTTCGGACATCTACGGCGCGACCGAAATCTCCGAACGCCACCGCCACCGGTACGAGTTCAACACCGAGTATCTCGACCGGCTCGCCGAACTCGGCCTCACCTTTTCCGGCAAATCGCCCGACGGACGGTTCGTCGAGATGGTCGAGCGCGCCGACCACCCGTGGTTTGTCGGCTGCCAGTTTCATCCGGAATACAAGTCGCGCCCGATGACGCCGCATCCGCTGTTCGTGTCGTTCGTGAAGGCGGCCAACCAGTATCACATCGAAAACGAAGTCACCCATTCGACGACCGGCAAGCACAAGGCCGTGCTGTCGCCCGCCGGCGACATCGTCGAGCGGCTGGCGCTGGCCGACGATTCGGATGAAGTCGGGAAGGGCCATGCGCTGGGTTCATAAGAAATGGTGGAAACGCCCGCTTCCTCGAAGTCCGAAAATCGAAAATCGTAACTGTTCAGCCCGGCATTTGCCCTGCCCTCAAGGACAGGGCTATTTCCCTTCAAGCCCCGTGATGGTTTTTGAAAATTTGAATCGGTAATAAAAAGGCGCGGATGCGCCGACAGATAATAGCCCCGGCCGTCAGGCCGGGGTGAATTGGCGGGAAAAATCGTGAGCCGCAGAGCGGCGGCACCTCTGTTTTTGTGCCGCGCCGTCGGCGCTCCAGATGTGGTTGCCGGACCGACCACGCCCTGACGGGCGCGGCTATTATCTGCCGGCGCATTCGCGCCTTGCCGAAATCGAACCAACCGCGTATTACCGAAACAATTTTTCAATAACCATAACGGGGCTATTGGAATCGGGAAAATTGGTTTGAGCCTCGTTCACGGGGTTTGTTTTTGAATAGCCCTGTCCTTGAGGGCAGGGCGAACAGCGGCGGCTGAGCCGTTACTGGAAATCTTCAATTATCAATCGAAAATCCGGAGTCTATCCACATGTCTCGCGCCATCATCCATACCGACCACGCCCCGGCGGCCATCGGCCCCTATTCGCAGGCCATCACATTCGGCACGTTTGTCTTCACTTCCGGCCAGATTCCGCTCGACCCGGCCACGATGGAGATCGTCGAAGGCGATATCGCCGTGCAGACCGACCGGGTCCTGAAAAACCTCTCGGCCGTCCTCGAAGCGGCGGGCGCATCGCTCGCAACGGTCGTCAAAACCACCGTTTTCCTCAAGGACATGAACGAGTTTCAGGCGATGAACGCCGTCTACGGCACATTTTTCAGCGACAACCCTCCGGCCCGTTCGACCGTCGAAGTGGCGCGGCTTCCGAAAGATGTCCGCGTTGAAATCGAATGCGTAGCGGTTTGCGGCGACGCAAAGTAGACTGCCTGAATGGAAAAACCCTGAAAGAAACACCATTACAGCTTGTCGGCAGTCATCGCGGGCGGCTATATTGCTCTGATTCTTGGGTTTTCCTGTTTTTTCAAAACCGGGTTGGGCGGCATCGTGCAGAAAAAAATACTTATTCTCACTTCGGACACCGGCGGTGGCCACACCAGTGCCGCCCGTGCATTGGAAGCCGGGCTGGGTCGCGTCGCGGAAGGCGTGAGTTTCCTCGTCCACACGG
>JAAFHI010000960.1 GCA_013298335.1 Actinomycetota bacterium | reverse complement strand
GCCGGCGCGGTCTCGGTCGGCGGGCCTTCGATGGGTGGCGCGGTCGGCGTTTCGGGAGTTTTGGCCGGGGTTTCCGGTGTTGACTCGGCGGGTTTCTCGTTGCCCCCGGTCGGCTTTCCGACGGTCACGACCTTGCCGTCGTCCTTCTTTTCCTCTTTTTTCTCGTCCTTTTTATTGGGGTCCGGGAGGTTCGGCTCGCGGCCTTCGCGGGCGGCCTTGCGGCGCTCCTCGGCTTCGCGGCGCTGCTGTTCGCGGATTTTCGGGACCTCGATGTTGAGCATGTCCTGTGCGCCGATGGGAAGATCAGACCGGTCGGCGGGCGGATCAACCGAATCGTCCTTCGGCTTGGCCGCCGGTTTCGCCTTCGGTTTTTTCTTCTGGGCGGGCGTTTCGGACACCGACACGCCGTACCACAGGGTTAAAGCGCAGAGAATCAAGATGATACGTTTGGTCATAACAACTACCTTTTTGAAAATGGCGGTTCAGTCCTGTTTGACAGCGCCTGATTCATCAAATCGAAACGTCAGAATACTTTTTACCAGAACGGGTTTGCCATCCTTGAGGAAAGGCTGGAATCGCCATTGGTAAGCTGCACGCAAGGCTTCCGTCGTAAAGAGCTCGGGACCACTCAGAAACCTGACGCCAATGACTGTCCCGAAGGTGCCTATCCTTACCCCGACCTGAACGTTTGCGAGCACTCTGGTGGCATAGTCCGGATAAACATACTCCGGTGTCACTTTTTTCACCGCCAGCTTTCGCACCTCGACTTCCGGCAGTTCGAAAAAAACCGGCTGAGGGCCGTTTCTGTGGACAGGATACCGACATATTCGCGGACGATCCTTGTGCCTTTTGGATTTTTGATGGTGACCGGGCGTTTTGAACGTTCGCCTCGGATCCGCCTCGGCAACCGAAAAACAGGTCGCGAGCAAACCTGCCGCGAGGATCAGGCAAACCGGTTTCCGCATCCGCGCCTCCGAAAATGATTTACCGCCGGTTCGCCCTGCCCTCAAGGACAGGGCTATTCAAAAACAAGCCTCGTGAACGAGGCTAAATACCTAATTTTCAACTTCTTAGCCCCGTTCACGGGGCTTGAAACAGGGTAGCCCTGTCCTTGAGGGCAGGGCGATTCGCCGGGTGGATTACGAACCGAGCCTGAACCGAAACGTCAGCGTCCCGGTAAATTTCACCGGCTGGCCGTCCTTCGAAAATGGCTGAAATTCCCACTTCTTCGCGGTTCCGATGGCAGCCTGGCGAAGCAACGCCGGGCCGCTGACTGCACCGGCGTCAATGACCGTGCCGTTTTTATCCACCAGAATTGCAACCACGACATCTCCCTGAACCCGCGTCGAGCAGCCAATGTCCGGATACTCCGGCACGACCTTCTTCGTTGCTGCTTTGCGAAGTTCGGGTTCGGTCAGTTCAACCGTTCCGGGTGGAATTTCGATTTTGCGAAAGGTCGGGTCAGCCGTTTTTGGCTTTCTGGTTGCCCGTCTGGACTTCGGGGCGGCATCCGCAGGTAAAAAACCGGTTACCAGAAGGCTTGCAAGAAAAAGAAAAGAAACGGTTTTCGTCATTCAGCCCTCCAGTGGTTCATTTTTCACGGAACCGGAATTCGCCTGGCGGCGTCTCTGGGGCAATTCCCCGCACGGTAGCGCACCGGCTGAAAGACACACAAGCCGCCGAAATGTTAGAGTGCGGGCCATTCCGAAATCGAATGAGGCTTAAAAATGGCCGTCCCGAATGCCGCCGAATCGTCGTCCGCCGTGGAAAATGCGTTGAACGGTCTCGCCGGACGTATCCGGCAGGCGCTTTTTCTGAAATTCGCCGTCGCCGCGCTCGCCGTCTGGGGATTCGCGTGGGGAACGGGCGTGCTGGCGTTCCGCGCGCTCCGGCTGCACGCCGCGCTCGGGACGACGCTCGGACTGACCGCCGCGAGCGCGCTGATCGCGGTCGGCGTCGCGGTCTGGCTCGCCCGGAAGCACCAGCCGTCGAAGGATCGGCTGCGGGCGGTGCTCGACCGGACGAGCGCGGCGGGCGGCGTCGTGATGGCGGCGGGCGAGGCGAGCGTCGGCAACTGGATGACCGGTTCGATGAAGTTGAACGTGCCGGAGGTGACCTGGCGGAATGGACGGCAGACGTCGGCGCTGGCGGTCGCGCTGGCCTTTCTGATTGCCGGGTTCCTTGTGCCGCTGCCCGCGCCGGGGCAGCTCGGTACGCCGCGGCTCGACGTCGAAAACGAGGTCGATAAACTCGTTTCGCAGGTTGAAACCCTCAAGGACGAAAAGATTCTGGATACGTCC
>JAAFHI010001059.1 GCA_013298335.1 Actinomycetota bacterium | reverse complement strand
ATGGCGCGGATCCCACCAACCCGACGTTTCTGACCGAGGACTACCCGCTGAAAGCCATTCAGCGCTATGCCGACATGGGCGACAAGGTGGAATTCGACACCTATTGCCGGTCGTGGATGTATCAGACCAAGGACACGGTCACGACCATGCTCCGGCCGTGCCACATCGTCGGCCCCCACGTACAGAATTTTCTCACCACCTACCTCCGGTTCGGCATCGTGCCCGTGCCGCTCGGCTACGATCCGATGATGCAGGTCATCGACGAACGCGACATGGTGCAGGCGCTCGTGCTGGCGCTGGAAGGCAACAAGCTGGGTGTCTACAACGTGACCGGCCCCGGCGAGCTGCCCCTTTCGGCGGCGGTCCGCGAGGCGGGCGGCGTGGCGGTCCCCGTGTTGTACGAACTGGCCGCGCCGGTCATGAAACTCGGCTGGATGGCGAAGCTGCTGCCGTTTCCAACTCCGCAGTACGATTTCCTGATGTACCCCTGCGTCATCGACGGCCAGAAATTCCGCGACGATTTCGGCTTCAAACCGCGTTTTTCGCTCCACAAGGCGCTGCGTTCAATCAAACGCCACCTGCTCATCCCCGGCGAACACGACGAGGCCGAAGCCGCCAAGCCCCGCCGCCGCCGTCCGGCCCGCCCGCGCCCGCCCATTACCGAAACCTGATTCACTTCGAACTTTGGAAACGCATTTTCTCCTACAGCCTCGCCAGAGCGCTCCGGCAGTGGGCTATTCTCTTTGCCGGTCGTGCGCAACTGAAAACCGCTCAATACGGTCCGCATCTGCTCATCAGCGGGACCTGAACGTTTTCGTCCGGATTGTTTCTTGCCGTTTTCGTCGTTAGGATGGGTCGACAAAAAACAACAAAACGCGCCCGCGAACTCCCCGCCGGTCGCGAACGAACGACGAAGGGAAACACTCCGATGCGTACCGATCCGCCGGTAACGCCCGCTTCCGACATGCGGGTGGTCGAATTCCTGCGAAGCGAAATCCGCGTTTCGCAACCGCTTCCATTCTTTGATGTTCCAGTCTCAGCCGGCTTTCCGTCGCCCGCCGAAGACACCCAGGACATCCGCCTCGATCTCAACGATCTGCTCGTCAAGCATCCCGAAGCGACGTTTTTCGTCCGGGTGCAGGGTGAATCCATGCTCGGCGCGGGCATTCATTCGGGCGACATTCTGGTCGTGGACCGTTCGCTCGAAGCGGGCGACGGCGCGATCGTGGTCGCCGTGGTGGATGGCGAGTTTACCGTCAAGCGCCTGAACTACATCGGCGGACGGCGGGTCCGGCTGGTGCCCGAAAACGCGGCGTTTCCGGCGCTCGACATCACGCCCGACCATGCCTTTCAGGTGTGGGGCGTGGTGACCGGGGTGGTCCGCAACTTTCTCTCCAACGGACGGATCCGGGCGTAACGCCGCGCGGGGGTATCGCCGATGCCGACCGACCGGGTGTACGCACTGGTTGATTGCCGGAATTTCTACGTCTCGTGCGAGCGGGTGTTCGACCCGTCGCTCGAAGGGCGGCCCGTCGTCGTGCTGTCGAACAACGACGGCTGCGTGGTGGCGCGTTCGGAAGAGGCCAAGAAGCTGAAGATCAAGATGGGCGAGGCGCGCCACGAATGCGAGGATCTGCTGCGGCACTTCAACGTCGCGGTGCTGTCGAGCAATTACGAACTGTACGGCGATCTGTCGCGGCGCATCACCGCGATCCTTGAACGGTTCTGCCCGGACGTCGAGCGCTATTCCATCGACGAATGTTTTCTCGAATTCACGGGCGCGCCGCGCAGGCCGTGGACCGAACTCGGGCGCGAGATCCGCGACCGGGTACTGCAATGGACGGGCGTGCCGGTCCGGGTCGGGTTTGCGCGGACGAAAACGCTTGCGAAAATCGCGCAGACCGTGGCCAAACGCTACAACGACGGCATCGCCGACCTGACCGCCGGCGCGGACCTCGACGAGATTCTCGCCGGCGTTCCGATTGCGGAGGTCTGGGGCATCGGACGCCGCCGGCTGCCGATGCTCGCCCGCAACGACATCAAGACCGCCCGCGACCTGCGCGATGCCGACGACGGCTGGCTGCGGAACCGGC
>JAAFHI010000464.1 GCA_013298335.1 Actinomycetota bacterium | reverse complement strand
CGGACCCGTTCGAGGTTTCCAGAAGGCCCATGATGATTTTCCCGGCGGGGCCGTCCGCAATGCCGATGACCCTCAGTCCGTCTCCCGAAACCCTGGCCAGCGCGAGCCCGGAATGCGTTCCGATCCACAGCCAGGAATTTCCCTTCGCGTCGGCGGTTTTCAGGAGGCACCGGATGCGATTGACGGGCAATCCGTCGGCGGTCGTGAACCGTTTTTCGACGCCGTTGCGAAGTTGGCGCAATCCGTCGATGGTTCCGACCCAGACGACGGGCGTTCCATCGGGTTCATTGAACGCGAGAATCGAGGTGACGACGGCTGTCGACCATTTTGTCCAGTGTCCCCGGCGATATTCGAACAGTCCGATGGTAGTGCCCGCCCAAACGGTTTCAGCACCGGATCGGTCGCGGTTGGCGGAGAGGGCGGCCACGTTTCCGAGGTCGGAACTTGGCGTCGCTTTTGCCGAACCGTTTTCGAAATGGGTCAAACCGCCCAGTGTTCCAATCCAGATTGACTGTTTCCCGTCGGACGGGGCGGTTTCGAGCAGGCTGTACGTGGAATTGCCCGCCAACCCGTTGGATGTGGTCAGATGCGTCCAGCCGCCCTGCGACCACCGGGCAATGCCACCGCCGCTGGTGCCGATCCAGAGCGTGCCCTGCCCAAGTTGCGGCGGAGATTCAAGCAGACTCCAGATACCGTTGGCTGGGAGTCCGTCGTCGGTTGAAAAACGTTCCCAGACATCATCGTGCAATTGCCACAGTCCACCGATGGCCCCGGCCCAAACGATGGTTTTCCCGTCCGGCGTGGTTGTGGAAAGGAGGGTGAAGACGGCCTCGCCCAAGGGGGGTAACAGTCGGGCCTGACCCGGCGTGGGCATCCGTGCACCGGTTGTCCAGCCACCGGTTCCAGTGGTCAGCCAATTCGTCAGGGGAAAGCTGAAGAGACCGCCCTGGGTTCCCGCCAGAAGTCTCCCTGAGCCGTCTTCTTGGGGCATTTCCAGGAGTGAAAGCACCCAGTGATTGGGGATGTCCGGACTGCCGCGGATGATTTCCCATTTTCCGCCCCGCCGCACACTGACGCCGAGCGTGGTTCCGACCAGAAGCAGTTTCGAACCGGTCGGTTCGGTGTGTTCAAGCAGGCAGAGGGCGTGGCTCGACGGAAGTCCGTCGGTGGCCTTGAATGTCTGCCAGCGGTCGCCCTCCCGGCATCCCAGCCCTTCCTGGGTGGCAACCCAGAGCGTTGGCCGCTGCTCCGGCCCGCCCCGCGTTTCCAGCAGGGCGATCACGTCGTTGCCGGGAAGGCCGTTGTTTTGGTCGAAGACGGTCCAGTGGTTGTTTTTCAGGAGCAGCAGCCCGCCGCCGTCGGTTCCGAACCACATGCCACCGTCGAGAGCTTCGCGAACCACCGTGACGAAGTTGGACTTGTCGCGGTTGGGCATGTTGACGGTGGTCCAGGTTTTTCCGTTGTAGATGCAGGCGCCGTCCTTTGTTCCGACCCAGAGGCGTCCGAGTCGGTCGAAGGTCATTGAGCGGACTGCGTTCTGGGGAAGGCCGTCGCGGTCGGAAAAAAGGCGGAAGGCCGGACGGCCCACCACCATTCCATCACGGGAAACCGTTTCCGCTCGAAGCACAGGAACAAAAAGGACGCCTGCGACCAGGATGAGATTGAGGAAATAAAGGAACGTCCCCAGGCGCCGGGTCGGTTTGTTTCCGTCAACCATCATTTCCCGCGGCCCCCGTCATTTCAGGATTTCCTTCAGGTCGGTCCAGGCTCGCCGGCTAACCGGTAAGGGATCGGGACTCCCCTTGAGGCGCAGGGTGCATTCACCTTCCGTATCGCGTTCGATGATGTCGATACAGGCGAGATTGACGATGTATGACCGATGGATGCGCATGAAACCGAGGTGGCCGAGGGTTTCTTCCCATTCCGTCATGGTTTTTCTGGTCAGGATCCGCCGGTGGTCGCGGGTTGCCACCAGCGAATAGTCGCGGTCGGCGTGAATGGCCGCGATGTCACCGACTTTCACGAAATGCCAGCGTTGGCCCGAGGCAATGTGGATCAGGTCGTCCGGAAAGAAGCGTCCGGGTTGTGCCGGGTCGGGTGCAACGGAATCGGTCAGTCGGCGAATCGTGGCCTCGAGTCTTTCCGGTTCAACCGGCTTGAGCAGGTAATCCAGCGCATTGACTTCAAAGGCCCGAATGGCGAATGCGTCATAGGCGGTCACGAAAACCGTCCGAAAATTGTTCTCGATCTGGCTCAACAGGTCGAAACCGGTCGCGCCGGGCATCTGAATATCGAGAAAAACGACATCGGGATGCAGTCGAGGGATGAGTTCGCGGGCTTCGGCAACGCTTTCCGCTTCACCGATAACGGCAATTTCCGGATGTTCGGCAAGCAGGGTCCGCAAGGCGTGACGGGCCAGACGTTCGTCATCGACGAGAACGGCGGTAAAAGTGGGCGTCATACGAGGCGATTCCGTCGGCTGGATTGGGTTGAGGACCGAGCGGAATGAAGTATACACCGATTTCAAAAACCGACTGACTGTGACCATGTCGGTACCCTTTTCGATTCGGGAGGCTCACGGCCCGAAAAGAAGTACCATCGTGGCGCTGGCGGCGGGACTGATTTGCGACGAAACGCTCCAATTTTGCGACGAATGTACTTCTGGCAAGATTCATTTTCAGTGACCAAGCCAGTTCGCGGGAGACATGGCGGTAATCGGACCCCTTCATCCCACGATCCACCTCGTTGAGCACGAATACATCCGCCGCCTTCAGGTATTCGGCCTGTTCGAGCAGAACCCGCCGCTTGTCGCTGTCGCGGGGGAACTTCTTTTCGTCAATATAGCGGTCGAACGCTTCAGCGCCGGAGAACACGGCCTGAATCATCTCGAAATTGATGCCGCGCTCGATATTCCATTCGGCCATCCGAATGAACGAACCGAGTGCCCCGCTTTTGGCCGGTTTGACCGGTTCGATAAAGATTTTTTCGACAAATGATGTGGAAAACAGTCCGTCCGTTTGGGCCTTGAGCGGGGCCGGGATTTCCGGGCCGCCGCGTCCGAGTTCCGTAAAGGTCAGCCGGGCCGGGCCCGTCGGCGTTGAAGTTTTCTTTCCCCACTGTGGCCGGAACGGTTCCGGCCAACAGGGAAAAGGCAAACAACAGGGACAACACTTTTTTGGTGGTGTTGAACATTTTTTCCTTTTTCTTTTTTCTGAAATTCCGGGCGGACCTTTGACCGAATCGGACAATTTTCCGGGGGGTAAAACCAGGTTAGCGATCCTGGTAGGCGTTCTTGCCGGCTTCCAGCGCGGAAGCCACGCGATGGCTCTGATCCGTCAGAAGTGATTTCCCGGATTCCACGATGTCGAATGCTTTTTCGCGTCCGTCGGCATAGAGGTCTCCCGCCTTCCGGCCCAGTTCCTGGACGCTGTGCGTGGCGGAATCAAGGCTGCGTCGGGTGGTTTCGGTGATGTCGCCGCGGAGTTCGCGACCGGATTTCGGAGCGAAAAGCAGTGCGACAATGGCCCCGAGGCCCGCACCGGCAATGAAATAAGGGATCATTCTGGAATTGTTTGACATGGTTGTAGTCCTCTTTGGATGGATGATGGATTCCCGTTTGGGTCAGATTGTTGAAGTTGAAGCACCTGGTTGATTTCCG
This sequence comes from Actinomycetota bacterium, assembly GCA_013298335.1. Taxonomy (GTDB): domain Bacteria; phylum Acidobacteriota; class Blastocatellia; order Chloracidobacteriales; family Chloracidobacteriaceae; genus JAAFHI01. Next base: position 544 of record JAAFHI010000464.1, on the reverse strand, counting down.
TTCATCATTTGAATGAATCGTGGATTTCAACGGCGGGTGGCTTCCGTCAGGCCGTTTTCAATCATCGGAAGACCAGCAGAAACACGACCGAGCCGATGACCGCGACAAGGATGCTCAACAGGTTGAACCCAGTGACGCCGGGCATCCCGAAACGGTTGAACAGCCCCCCCGATGTTGGCCTCGAGCACGCCGAGAATGATGTCGGTCGACAATCCGCCGCCGCGTCCGAAAAACCGACCCTATTGTCGGGCCACTTTTTTCCCGACTTCCCGGAGAACCTCGCCCGCCTGGCGACGGGCCCGGCAAAAACTCTCCTGGACCTGGCCCTCGGCCGTCTGAAGGCGACCTTCGGCTTCGAGATTGGGGCGATTGAAGATGTCACCGGCCATTTCCTTGATCCTGCCGATGATCTGTTTGCCTTTTCCCCGGAGTTCTTCCTTGTTGTACATGGCGGCCTCCTCCTTGAAGAAATCTCTACCAGCCGGTATGCGACCTTCGCGCCGTCCTCAGGCCGTGTCGCCGACCGTGGTTGCTCTGTTCCCGG
>JAAFHI010000672.1 GCA_013298335.1 Actinomycetota bacterium | reverse complement strand
GGCAACGTCATTTACGACCCGGCCCCGAACCAGCGGATCGCCGCGCGCCGCGCCGAACTCAACGTCCGCAGCAAGACCGGCGTGTTTTTCAATGCCTCGGGATACACCGACCAGACCGCCGACGGCGGGCTGCTCCAGTTCATCGCCGACCGGGTGGACCGCACCGGGACCGATGCCTACGTTTTGTACAACGCGAAGGCCACCGCCTGCTGCGAGGACGTCACCCCGCTGTGGTCGATTACGGCCAAAAAAGCCAACATCAAGGTCGGCGACCGCCTGACGGCGCGCAACGCGGCCTTCCGCATCAAGGGCGTCCCGTTCATTCCCTTCCCGCTCATCGCCCTCCCCATCAACCGTCGGGATCGGCAGTCAGGGATTCTTCCGCCGACCACGGGCAACAGCACCAACCTCGGACGGGTCGTGACGGGTTTCTACTATCAGACGCTCGGCGACAGCGCAGACGCCACCTTTCAGAGCGACGTCTTCTCCGCCCGCGGCATCGGCTTCGGGGCAACCCTCCGGGCGCAGTTTGCCGAAGATTCCTACGTCCGCATCGGGACCTACTCCGTGGTGGACCGCATTTTCGGGCAGAAAAAAGGCCCCGGCGTGCCCGATCAGGGCGGAACGCTGCTGTTCGCGAAAGCCGTCACCCATTTCAACAACGGGTTCACCGGCGTGGCCGACGTGAACTACACCACCGGTTTCGATTTCCGCGCGGTCTTCGGCAATTCGTTTCAGGACGCCTTCAACCCGGAATCGAAAGTCGTGTTGCACCTGTCGAAAGTGACGCCGACCTTCGCGTTCCGCGTCCTGCTCGAAAACCGGACCACCCGCATCAACGTTCCCCAGGCCAACGGAATCACCACCGCGGTCGAAATCAACATCCGGAAAAGCCCGTCGCTCCAGTTCGACTTCCTGCCGACGCGGATCAAGGAACTGCCGCTCTACGTCAGCGGCGAATCCAGTTTCACCGGCCTGCGGCGCGAGGAACGGGTGGTCAATACCAACCAGCTCACCTTCGAAACGCCGACTTTTCTGCAACGACTCGATTCGGCTCCGCGGCTGACGGCGGTGATTCCGTCCTTCGCCGGCTGGAGCATCACGCCGAGCGTGGGCATCCGGACGACCTACTACAGCGCCAGTTTCGACCCGCTCACGGCCATCACGCCGCGCCCGACGCTTGGCCTCGGCCTGCCCCTGCCTCCGGGGTCGGTCCCCGCCGGTTCGCGGCTCGGCACGCTGGGGAGTTCGGTCTTCCGCAATCTGGTCGATTTCTCGGTGGATATTCGCCCGCCGAGTTTCGGCAGAACCTTCTACGGAAAAAACGGCAAACCGCGCTTCAAGCACCTCATCGAAGGCGCGGTCATCTACCGCCGCATCGCGGGCGTGAACGACCCGCTGCGGATCGTCCGTTTCGATTCGATTGACGCCTTTACCGAAACCAACGAAGTCGAATACTCGGTGACCAACCGCATCCTCGTTCCGGCCAAGGACGGCGATCAGGAACATCCGCAGGCGCGCGAACTGCTCAGTCTTTCAATCAGCCAGAAGTACTTCTTCGATCCGACCTTCGGCGGCGCGCTGGTCCCCGGCCAGCGCAACCAACTGGTGCCGATTCTCACCCAGAGCGGCTTTACCTACGGCGGCGTCGGGCGCAACGTCTCGCCGCTCAACTTCAAGCTGCGCGTGACGCCGCTTCAGTACTATTTCGCCGACCTGCGGCTCGACTTCGACACCAAACTCGGGCAGGTACGCGGCTTCGGCTTCACCGGCGGCATCTATCGCCAGCGGTTTCAGTTGAGCCAGACCTGGTACTACAGCAAGCAACTGATGCTCAACAACGGCCAGCCCGAAGCCGGCACCTTCGACGGAAATCTGACCAGCACCAATCTCGAACTCGGCGATCCGAACCGCGGCCTGCATGGCGGCGTGAGCATCGGCTACGACTTCGCCCGCGCCATCAACCAGACCAATCTCCGCAACGAGCGGCGCGGTCTGATCTTCACCTCGTTCAATCTGGGGTACGCCTTCCGCTGCGCCGCCATCCAGGTGAACTACAGCAGCGTCAACCTCGGCGTCGCGAGCGCCGGACGCCTGACCTTCTCCTTCTCGCTGCGCGGTCTCGGCACGTTCGGGACGCAACAGGCGACCTCGGGCTTCAACGGCGCGCGCATCCGCAATTTCTGATTTTCTGGAAGGCCCTTTCTCCGGACGCCGGAAAAGTTGCGCGCCTTCTTGACATTCGCGCATGGCGAACTTTATGGTGTCCGCTTTCTTTCATCCGGACAACCAATCCCGAAGCAATCTTCCGTAAGCATGAGGTGGACCTGTGGCGACACAGAACAAGAAGGACAACCAAAGACTGAGCAAGCAGGAATTGAAGCGCGAACCGGCGTTCAACGAGTTTCTGCGCGGCATTCAACGCAGCATCGAGGGATCGGACCTCCCCATCGTCAAGGTGGGTCTGGCGGTCCTGATTCTCCTGGTGGTCGGCGGCGGGGTGTACGGTTTCTACTCCTACAACAAGGGCAAGGCCGAAAAGTCTTTCGCCGATGCCCTCGCGATCTACAACGCCGAGTTCAAGGACCCGAAGGACAACAAGGATCCGAAGGATGCGCCGCCGCCCAAACCCGTTCCCGGCAAGAAGGTGTATGACGACGAGAAGAAGAAATACACCGAAGCCCAGGCCGCGTTCGAACAGGCCGCGCAATATTCCTCGCAGGCGTTCATGAGCCGCTACTACGTGGCGCTCTGCAAGCTGAAACTCGACAAGCCCGCGGGCATCAAGGCCCTTCAGGACCTGACCGTCACCGAAGGCGTGGTCGGCCAACTGGCCACCGTGGCCCTCGCGGACGCGCTCGCCACCGACGGCAAGACCGACGAAGCCATCGCCCTCTACACCAAGCTCAGGGATTCGCAGGCCAAGCTCTCCCCGGCCAATGTGGTGGTCGCTCCCGAAGTGATTTCCTACACGCTCGGCCAGCTTTACGAAGTCCAGAAGAAGAGCCCGGAAGCGGTCAAGGCCTACGCCGACGCCGCCAAGTCGAAGGCCGCCACGCGCATCGCGCAGCAGGCCTACGAACGCATCGCGGTGCTCGACCCCGAAGCCGCCCGCAAGCTTCCGATGCCCAAATCGGACGACGACCAGCAGCAGCAGTTCTGAAAAGGATGAAGGATGGGGGATGAAAATGGGTT
>JAAFHI010000032.1:2294-12171 GCA_013298335.1 Actinomycetota bacterium | reverse complement strand
CCACCACGGGGTCGGGCGCGGCGCGGGTCAACGCCAACATCTTTACCTTCCGCCGAATCACGAAAGGATTTTCCATCCGATGAATGAACACCGACTCGACCGGACGCTCTCCGGACTGGCCGCCACCCGCGTCTGCGAATGCGAACGCGCCTGCGTGCATGTCGAAGTAGGCGAGATTCGCCTGAAGTTCACGACCGACCAGTTTCTGCTCTTCGCGGAATCCCTGATGGACGACTATTGCCGGCTACTGGTCCGGCGGGAGATGTCGAACGCATTTTCCCCGCTCCTATCGGACAGCCCGGAATCCAGTCCGGTCAATGCGTCGCAACCGGTCATGTAGAAAACGAGCTTCGCGCGGTGGCGAGACGCCTGTCCGCGCAACCGCCGGAAGCGCTCCTCGGTCAAGTCTTTGCGAATCAACGCGCAAGGCTGCTCCCGGCGGTTTTTTTAACCCGACAGAAAGGAAAACGATCCATGAACCCCCTCTCCCATCTCACCCGGCGCGCCGGCTGCGGCAACCGCCGCATGCTGGTCGGCGGCGTGCAGGTCAATCCCGTTACGAAACTGTTTCAACTCTGGCTGCTTCCGGAAAACCAGGACATCTCGCCGATCCGGGCCTTCGAGACCCTTCAGGCGGCGACCGACTGCTATGTCGGCCTGCGCCGCGCTTTCGCAACCGGGAAAAGCGACGCGATGCTCGCCGCCCTCGAAGACCTGAACCGCGCCGGGTTTGAACCGACCTCCTTCCCCAACGAATTCGCCGCCGGCCTGCGCGAACAGGTCCGGGCCGGACTTCGCCGACAAGGTATACAGGTCAGTTTTCCCTCCGACGCGGCCATCTCATCCGCCGCGTGAACCAGGCCGCCATTTTCACGGAGTCACCATGCGCCACGAATCATTTCACCAAAATCACCCGCCCGAAGGCGCCGTCCGCATGCCGGTTCGCATGCGGGTCTGCGCGGGGTGCGGAAACTTCCACCTCGTCATCGGCGACGACACCTACACCTTTTCCCGCGAGCAGTTCCGGGAATTCTCCGAAAACATCAATCGGTGCGCCGTCGAGTTCGGACTGTCGGGCGCGGGTTTCGCGGATGTCCTCAAGCGGATATGCGGCCCCGATATTCCCCTGAACCATTTGAACTGAAGCGGGAGCGTCCGGATGGCGAATTTCAACGACCGGTTTCGCGAAAACGCGGATGGGAAGTACTACGTGGACCACCAGTGCATCGACTGCGACGTGTGCCGTTCCATCGCGCCGGAGAACTTCGAACGGCAGGACATCGGCGGCTATTCCTACGTCGTCCGCCAGCCCGAAAACCCGGAGGAAGTCGAACTCTGCGAGGACGCGATGGAGTCCTGCCCAGTCGAGGCCATCGGCAACAACGGAAGCGAGGAGGCGGTATGAGAAAACAACCGATCCTTCTCGCCATCCGGGAGGACGGCGAAAGAATCAGCTTAACCCGGAGCGGAATGATCGACATTGAATTCCAGTCGCAGGTCCTGTCCTTTCCCAAGGAACGATACTGGGAGTTCGTTGAGTTGGTTTCAAAGGCATCTCTTAAATTGGCGGAACGTATTGCGAATGACAAAAATGCCGTCACCACAAAAGACCACCCATGAAAATCCACAATTTTCAAAAGAAATGAAAAGGAATCTGGGTAATAGTATTGAAAACGATTTTCAAAACTATTAAAGTTTCCAAAGTGGAAATCCCGACAAAGGGGCAAAACGGCCCTTCATCTTTAACCAATTCAATGGTTTAGAAGCTTCCAGCACGGCTTTGTCGGCACACCTGTTTAGAGATTCAGAAATAACTCCTCCGATCGTCGGCGATCTTCCGGAAACTTTTACCGTGGGTAAAAGGATCGCATCCGTCAGTCGTTCGAGGGTACGCACTCTTTCGAGAAGGAATTCACCAATGTCACTCGGGTTTTCAATGCGCGGCGCGGCGCGCGCGTTTTTCATCGCTTTGCTTTTCACGACCCCGCTGATTCACGTTTCAGCGCAACAGACCGCTCTTCAACTGTCGCCCCCGGCGATTTCAGGACGGGTGGTGGACGCCTTCGGCGCGGCGGTGGGCGGCGCGACCGTCACCGTTCGCGGCGTGACGATTGGATTCGTCAAAACCGCCCAGACCGACGCTGACGGGGCGTTCCGGCTCGACCGGCTGCAACCCGGCGACTACGCCGTGACCATCGCCGCCGATCAGTACGCCGCCGTTTCGAGAAACATCGCCCTCGACGCGAATGAAAACCGCGCGGTCGAATTCACCCTCCAGCCCGCCGCCATCGCCGAGGACATCAGCGTCACCGCTGGCAGCATCATCGGCGACAGCGAATCGCTCCAGCGCGTGCCCGGCACGGTGGACATTCTCGACAACCGGACGCTCCAGACCAGCCGCCTTTTCAATTTCAACGAAGCGCTGAGAAAGGTTCCGGGGATCAACGTCCGCGAGGAGGAAGGCTTCGGTCTTCGCCCGAACATCGGCATCCGCGGTCTCAACCCAACCCGTTCAACCAAGGTGCTCCTGCTGGAAGACGGTCTGCCGTTGGCCTACGCGCCCTACGGCGACAACGCTTCCTACTACCACCCGCCGATTGAACGGTTCGAAACGGTTGAAGTCCTGAAGGGGTCGGGCCAGATTCTCTACGGCCCGGTCACGGTCGGCGGCGTCATCAACTACATCACCCCCAATCCGCCCGAAAAACCCTCCGGATCGGTGACGCTTACCGGCGGCAACCGCGATTTCTTCAACGGCCTCGGCAATTTCGGATTCAAGCTCAAAAACACCGGATTTCTGTTCGATTACTTGCGGAAGCAGGGCGAAGGCGCGCGGGTCAACACGCGCAGCGGCCTCAGCGACTTCAATTTCAAGTCGGTTTCGACCTTCGGGGCGCGCCACGTCCTGACGATGAAGGCCAATTATTTCGGCGAGGATTCGCAGGTTTCCTACTCCGGGCTCACGCTCGCGGAATTCCGGGCCGACCCGCGCGCGCAGCCGTTCATCAACGACCGGACCGACTTCAACCGGTTTGGGGCCTCGGCGGTGCATTCGTTCGTGGTCAACCAGAATCTGCTGCTGACGACGAGCGCCTACGGCTCGACCTTCGACCGCGCGTGGTGGCGGCAGTCGAGCAATTCCAGCCAGCGGCCCAACGACAGCGCCGACCCGAACTGCGGCGGAATGGCGAACCTGCTCACGACCTGCGGCAACGAGGGACGGGTGCGGAATTACTACACCTTCGGCATTGCCCCGCAGGCGCGCGCGAGCTTCGGGCTGTTCGGTATCCGCAACGAGGCGGATTTCGGCGTCCGCTACCACATCGAAAACCAGAACCGACTTCAGATCAACGGCAACACGCCGACCGCGCGCACGGGCACGACCGTGGAAAACAACTTCCGGGGCGCGAAAGCGTTCTCCGGGTACGTTCAAAATCGCTTCATCATCGGGAATCTCACCATTACCCCCGGCGTCCGGATCGAGCGCATCGATCTCGACCGGACGAACCGTCTCGCCAACGGCGGCCTCGGCGCACGCGGCGACGTCGCGTTGACGCAGGTGATTCCGGGCATCGGCGTTTCGTACAACCTGAAGTCGCGCGCCACCTTTTTCGCCGGGGTTCACCGCGGTTTCGCGCCGCCGCGAGTGGAAGACATCATCAGCAACGCGGGCGGCGTCGTGGACCTCGACCCGGAATTGAGCTGGAACACGGAGGTCGGCGTGCGGAGCGTGCCGGTTCAGGGCGTTCGGCTCGACGCGGCCTACTTCCGGATGGATTTCTCGAACCAGATTGTCCCGGCGAGTCTCGCGGGCGGCGTCGGCGCGACGCTCACCAACGGCGGCAAGACGCTCCATCAAGGCATGGAAATGCTCGGGCGAATCGACACCGGGACCATTTTCAAGTCGCGCCATAATTTCTTCGCCCGCGTGAACTACACGTTTCTTGGAAACGCCAACTTTGTCGGACGCCGCTTCAGCAACGTTTCCGGTTTCACCACCGTTTCGGTGACGGGCAACCGGATTCCCTACGCCCCGAAGCATCTGGTGACGACCGCCTTCGGCTACTCGCACGCGCGCGGCCTCGATCTTCAGATGGAAGTCGTCCGCATTGGCGAGCAGTTCGGCGACGACCTCAACCTGCGGCCCGGTTCGCCGGTCAATCCGACGATTTTCAACAACGGACAACTCGGCCTGCTGCCGGCCTACACGATTTTGAACGCGACGGCCAACTACCGCGTCGAGCAGTGGCGTTCGACCTTCTTCATCACCGCGAAAAATCTCGCCAACGACGTGTTCATCGTGGACCGCGTCCGGGGCATCCTGCCGGGCACGCCCCGGTTGGTGCAGGCAGGGGTGAAGTTCAATTTCTGATTCCAGCGAAACAGGCTTTAAAAAAACGGAAGCCAACGAATCTCACTGTAAATGAACCAGCCCCGTGACGCGGTAACGTCACAGGGCTGGCGCAAAAAAACCGACTGGGTCTTGCAAACACAACCGGACGCGCCGGCGGCACTTCACCACCGTCCGCGCGCTCCGCAATCACGGTTCTTCCTTGCGGAGTGCTTTATGAAATTCCTGCTTGCCACGCTTTCATTCTTTCTCGCGTTTTCAGGCGCGGCGCGGGCCGACGGTCCCGCCGACATTCGACCCGACGCCCCGATTCCGCTGGTTGGTCGCGTGACCGACGCCTCCGGGGCGGTCGTCGGGGGGGCGTCCGTCACGGCGACGCCGAAATCCGGCGGGCGAACCCTTCGGACCACCGCCGACGCCGAAGGTCGCTTTGCCTTCGACGCGCTCATTCCCGGCGCGTTTGAAATCGAGGTTTCCGCGCCGGGATTCGCGACCGAAAAACGCGAAATCGCGGTCGGCGCCCAGTCGGGGCCGGTCGAATTCGCCCTGCAACCCCTCGGGGCCGACGAGGTCGTCAGCGTTTCCGGCGGGTATTCCAGCGAAATCCAGACGACGGCCACGAAGGTGGACATCCCGCTGCGCGACGTGCCGCAGTCGATTCAGGTCATCAACCGCCAGATTCTCGACGATCAGCAAGCCGTCAACCTGCCCGACGCGACCCGCAACGTAAGCGGCGTCACACGGGCGACGAACTACTACGGCTCGACGGGGAACCAGATATCGATTCGCGGCTTCGAACTCGATGTCAACAACAACTATTTTCGCGACGGCTTCAAGTTCAACAACCTCGGGTACTCGGAAACCGTCCATCTCGAACAGGTCGAGGTGCTGAAAGGTCCGGCCTCCGTGCTGTACGGACGGGCCGAACCCGGCGGCATCGTCAACACGGTGACGAAAAAGCCGCTTCCGGAATGGTTTTTCTCAATGCAGATGGCGGCGGCGCGCTTCAACGTCTTTCGCCCCTCATGGGACATGTCGGGACCGCTCAACAAAAGCAAAACGCTCGCTTTCCGCGTCAACGGCGTCTATGAAAATTCCGAGAGCTTTCGCGACTTCAATTTCGTGAACCGGTTCTTCATCACGCCGGTCTTATCGTGGAATATTCGCCCGACGACCCGGCTCACGGTGGAGGCCCTTTATTTAAAGGATACGCGGCACTCGGACTACGGGCTCGCCATGCTGGGAACCCGTCCGGCGGCCGTTCCGATTTCCCGCTCCATCGACGAGCCGTTCCAGTTCAGCAAGTTCCACGACCGCCAGGCAGGCTACGTCTTCGAACATGAATTTTCCCCGAACTGGCGCATTCGCAACGGTTTACGCTACTCGTCGATCAATTTTTACTTCAACGACGCCTATCCCTACTTCGTTGACGAAACACCTGGAACGACGTTTGGCGACGTGTACCGCTTTTACGAGGACTACGATTACCCCCGCAAATACACCAACTCGCAGACCGACCTGATCGGGAAATTCAAAACCGGCTTCATGGAACACAACCTTGTCGCGGGCTACGAGTTCGGACGCCAGCGAATTCCAAGCTTCGGTTTTTACTCGGAATTCCCGACCATCAACCTGTTCAACCCGGCCTATCGCGAGTTCACCCGCCCGCCCGCCGACCGCTACGCCAACCCTTCCGCCCCGGCTTTCGGTGTCGGCAACTACCTCTCCCTCTACCGGTCGAACGGGCTCTATTTTCAGGACGCGATCACCGTCCATCCAAAGTTCAAGGTAATGGTCGGGGGACGTTTCGACCACTACAACCAGTTTTTCGACGACCTGACGAACCAGTTCGACCCGGAAGTCTCGACCACCGTCAACAAATCGTTCAGTCCCCGGTTCGGCGCGGTGTACCAGCCGAATGACGCACTGTCGTTCTACGCGAGTTTCAGCCGGTCGTTCGCGCCGCCGTTCCCCCGTCGACTGCGGCCGGGGCAGACGCTGAGGCCCGAAGTCGGAACGCAGTACGAAGCCGGTTTCAAGGGAAATTTCTTCCGGGGAAAGCTTCAGCCAACGATTTCGGTCTACACCGTGACGAAGACGAACGTGCTGACCGCCGACCCGAACGACCCGAATTTCTCGATTCAAATCGGTGAACAGCGGGCGAAGGGCGTCGAACTCGACCTGACCGCCCGACCCGTCGCCGGGTTCAATCTGTTGTTCGCCTACGCCTTCAACCAGGCCCAGATTTCGAAATCGGGCAACGAGTTCGATTTTCCCATCGGCAACCTGATGCCCAACGCGGCACGGCACGGCGGGTCTTTCTGGGGGACCTACGAGTTTACCCGCGGCCGACTCAACGGGCTGTCGGTGGGCGGCGGCGTTTTCGCTTACGCCAAGCGGCAGGTGGACCTGTTCAACACCGGGGTGCTGCCGGGCTACGCGCGGGTGGACTCGTCGCTCGGCTATCGTTTCAAGCCCGGCGACCGCATGGCGTGGCGGCTCTCGCTCAACGTCAACAATCTGCTCAACCGGCACTACTGGGAAGCGGCGCTGGGACGGGTCGTGGTGTATCCCGGCGCGCCCCGGTCGGCCCAGATCACGGTCCAGATGAACTTTTAGGAGACTGACCGATGCCGCTGGTAAAAGGATTTCTGACCGAGCCGCGCCGGACGTTTTTGCGAAAGGCGCTGTTTCAGATTCATCTCTGGTCCGGGTTGACGGTCGGACTGGTCGCGACCGTTGTCGGGCTGTCGGGCGCGGCGCTGGTTTTCCGCGAGGAAATCGAGCGCCAGCTCGACCCGTCCGCCCACGTCGTTGCGGTGGAGGAAGGTTTCGCGACTTTCGACCAGATCGCCGCCGCCGCCCGCGTGGCCCATCCCGATTCTCGCCTGCAAAGCGTCGAACTCGACCGGCGACCCGGCCACGCGGTCGGCGTCCGGCTCACGAGAACAGGTGAGGATGGCCGGGAAAAGCGTTTCACCGTCGCCGTCAACCCGCACACCGGAACGGTTATCGGCGTCCGGAAGGAAAATCGGGTCATCGTCTGGCTTGCCGACCTGCATTTCTACCTGCTCGCGGGCGACACCGGGCTGAAGGTCAACGGCGCTTGCGCGGGCGCGCTCGCGCTGCTCTGCCTGACCGGCGCGATTATCTGGTTTCCCGGACGCGGAAAATTAAAGCGGAGTCTGACGCTGGGCAAAGGGCGCTGGCGGGTGAACTGGGGGCTGCACAACCTCGTCGGTGTCGCGGCGTGCGTCGTTCTCGGCGCGGTCGCGGTGACGGGCGTGTATTTCGCCTTTTACGAAGCGTTTGAAAAGGTCGTGTACGCAGTGGCGTTCACCCCCCGCCCGGTCGAGCCAAAATCGGTTTCCCCGGTGGGCGTGACGTCATTCGTCTCGTTCGAAGGGGCGGTGGCCGCCGCCCGGGCCGGGATTCCCGATGGCGTTCCGACCCACGTTTACCTGTCGCCGAATCCCGAGGACGCGCTGTCCATCTATGTCCGCACACCCGGCGACTGGAGTTCCTACGGCTCAAGCGTCGTCTGGCTCGACGCGCGGGACGGGCGAACGCTGCGCGTGGATGACCTCCGCCAACAGCCGCTCGCGACCCGGTTTCTCTACGGGCAGGGACCAGTTCATTTCGGGACGTTCGGCGGACTTGCGACCCGGATTCTGTGGATTCCGCTCGGTCTCACTCCCGGTGTGCTGTTTTTCACCGGCTTTCTCATGTGGTGGCGGCGCTTGGTCGTCCGGCGGTGGCGCGTTTGGTCGTCCGTCCCGGCGGGTCGGCGCCTCGAACTTGAGGAAGCCTCCCGCGTTTGACCGCCCTGACTCGGCGGGCGAAGCCGCTCCGGCTTCAAGAGAAATTATCCAAGAGGAATCGCCCAATGACACGATTTATCCTTTCCCTGATTTTTCTGGCGGCGACGGTCGCGACCGCGACCGGTCAGTCAACGCCGTCTTCCCTGAAGGGGCGCGTGACCGATTCGAGCGGCGCGGTGGTGGGCGGGGCTGAAGTCACCGTTCGACCGCCAGGGGGCGGAAAGGTTCGGACCGCCGTCTCAGCCGCCGACGGAACCTTTGAAGTGACCGACCTTCACCCCGACGGATTGGTTTTGACGGTCGCGGCGGCTGGATTTGCGCCGTTCGAACGGACGGGGACCGTGGTCGGCGAGCCGCTGGAAATCGTTCTCCAGCCCGGCAACGTGTTCGAAACCACCACCGTCACGGCGAGCGAATCCGGCTATCAGCCGCTCAACGCCACCATCGGCACGCGCACCGACACGCCTCTGCGCGACGTGCCGCAGTCGGTTCAGGTCGTCACCCGGCAACTGATCGACGATCAAGCGGCCGTCAACGTCCAGGACGTGGTCCGCAACGTGAGCGGGGTCAACGTGCCCCACAGCGTCGGCAGCCGGCAGGAAGCTTTCACGATTCGCGGATTTACCTCGATTACCAACGTCTATCGCGACGGCTATCGCAATGATTTCGGTTCCAACCGGACGGCCACCGAGCTTTCCAATATCGAGCGCATCGAGGTTTTGAAGGGGCCGGCGTCGGTTTTGTTCGGACGGCTCGACCCGTCCGGCGTCGTCAATCTCGTGACCAGAAAGCCGCTCGCCGACCATCAATTTTCCCTTCAGGTCCAAATGGGCAGTTTCGCGATGGTCCGCCCGACCTTGGATTTCACCGGACCGCTGAACCCCTCGAAAACCGTTCTGTATCGGCTCATCGGAACCTACGACCGGAGCGACACCTTCCGCGATTTCAACCAGCGCGAACGGCACTTCCTCGCGCCGTCGGTTCTCTGGTTTATCCGCCCGACCACGTCCCTGCTTTTCGAGGGCGAATACCAGAAAACCAGCAATCTGATTGACCGCGGCCTGCCTGCCGTCGGCGACGGACCGGCCCCCGTGCCGCTCAATCGGTACTACGGCGACCCAGCGATTCCGTACAAAAACCGGCAGGGTAAATTCGGGCTGACCTTCAACCACGCCTTCAACGAAAAAATCACCCTCCGCAGCGCTCTGCGGACCTCCGCCGCCGGGGCCGACTACGACTCGCGCCAGCCGCGCGCCCTGCGAGCCGACCGTCGCACGCTCGAACTCGGGCTGGATTTTCAGGACCAGCGTTTTCTGACGCACTACTTTCAAAACGATCTGGTCGCGAAATTCAGCACCGGGTCCATCCGGCACACGGGGTTGGTCGGTATCGACGCGAGCTACGAAGTTCTCGACCTCTACCAACTGGAGGGCACAACCCGCCAGACCATCGACATTTTCAATCCGACGTACAATTTCGCCACGCCGTCCTTGCGGTTGCGGGGCGACAACACGCGGGTTAACCGCTCGTTCGGGTTCTTTCTTCAAGACCAGATCGCCTTGCGCGACAATTTCAAGGTGACGGCAGGCGTCCGGTTCGATTATTACACCGCCCGCACCCGCGATTTTCTCCGCCCGGCGGCGTCTCAGATAACGAAAATCGTCAATCGCAAATTCACGCCGCGCCTCGGCGTCGTCTACCAGCC
>JAAFHI010000032.1:0-2284 GCA_013298335.1 Actinomycetota bacterium | reverse complement strand
GAAGTCTCGCTGTTTTTCAACTACAGCCGGTCGTTTCAGCCTCAACTGGCGTTCACCTTCGCCAACGAGCCGTTCGTTCCCGAAACGGGCGAACAGTTCGAGGCGGGCGTCAAGTTCGGCTACCTGAACAATCGCCTGACTTCGACGCTTGCGGTTTTCCAGATTACAAAGCAGAACGTGGCCACGCCCGATCCGGCCAACACCGGGTTCAACATTCAGGTCGGCGAACAGCGCAGCCGGGGGATCGAATTCGACTTTTCGGCGCAGATCACGCGAAACTGGAACCTGCTCGCAAGTTTTTCGCTGACTCAGTCCGTCGTCGCCCGAGACAACCGCTTTCCCGTCGGAAATCAGTTGCTCGGCATTCCTCGCCCAATGGGGAGTTTCTGGACGACCTACGAACTCGACCAACGATTCGGCAAGGCGCTGAAGGGCCTCGGATTCGGCGGCGGCGTCTTCGGCGTCGGGCGTCGGTTCGGGGACAACGCGCACACGTTCTCGCTCCCGATGTACGTTCGGGCGGATGCCTCGGTGTTCTACAAACTGTTTCGCGGCGACCGCTTCCGCGCCAGGTTCGCGGTCAATGTCAACAATCTGTTCGACCGGCGCTACTTCGAGGGCGTCCAGACGGCGCTGAGCGTCATCCCGGGCGCGCCGCGCAACGTGACCGGGTCGGTCCAGCTTTTCTTTTGAACGCCGATGCTGATTCGTAAAATCACGTTTCACGTTCATTTGTACGCCGGAATGCTGGCTGGACTTCTTTTGCTGGTCACGGGGCTGTCCGGCAGCCTGATCGTGTTCGCGGATGAAGCCGACGCTTTTTTGAACGAGGCGGCGTTCCGCGTCGCGGAAAGAGACGGCGGCGTGTCGCTTCAAACCGCGCTGGACGGCGTCCGGAAGGCTTATCCGGGCGAGGTCCCGACCGTTTTCTATCCGGCGCACGACAAGGGGGAAACCCACCGCTTCATGCTTCGTTCCAAGGCCGGATTACGGCTGGTGAGCGTCGATCCCCACGACGGCGCGATCACGGCCACGCGCTTTAGAGACCAAACCTTCGTCGGCTGGACGCGCGACCTGCACGTTCAGATTCTTTCGGGCCGAAACGGCGAAACGGCGGTTGGTGTCGGCGGCGGGCTGCTGTTCGCGCTGTGCGTTTCCGGCCTAATCGTCTGGTTTCCGAAACCCGGTCGCCATTTCTCGGAAGGGTTGAAAATCCAGTGGGGGGCGGGAAGGAAGCGACAGACCCACGATCTACATCGGGCCGGGGGCTTTTTCGCGCTGGTTCTTCTGACCGTTACCGCCGTGACCGGAGTGGCCCTCGTATTCGATGACGCCGCGGGAAAAGCGGTTTCATTTCTGACGCGGAGTCCGGCCCGGCTGGCCCGCCCCGAAGCCAAGACCAGCGGTTTTGCGCTTCCCCTCGACGACCTGCGCAACCGCGCGGAGGCGGCGCTGCCCGGCGGACAACTGACCGTCATTCTGTTTCCCCGAAATCAGCGCGAGTCCATTGGTTTTCGAAAGCGGTTCGCCGAGGATTGGCATCACACGGGACGGTCCTTCGTCTATCTCGCCCCCGATGACGGAAAAATCCTTCGCGTGGACGATTCCCGTTCCGCGCCGATGGGCATGGCGATGATGAACCTGATTTATCCGCTGCACACGGGCGAATGGACCGGCGTCCCTGGACGGATTCTTCAAGTTCTCGTCGGCTTCGCCCCCGGAGCCCTGTTTTTCACCGGCTTTCTCATGTGGTGGCGGCGAGTGGTTGTCCGGCGACTTCGACCTCGGCGGCCCGGACGCGCTATGGTCCGCCCCGAGCTTGAATTTGAGGAAAAGGAAACCATCCACCCATGAGGAGATCGTTTGCCCAGGCAACCTTCGCGGTTGCCTGCTGTTCGCTGGTTTTTTCCGGAATCGCCCTGTGGCGGGCGGGCACGGTCGCTCCGAAACCGGCCCTCGCTCAAACGGCCCAGCCCCAGTGGCTGACCGGCGATGACGACGCCCGCGCCGCGAAACTCGAAAAACATCTGCGGGGGTTCGACCACGCCATGGCGGAAATCACCTACCGTTACGGCGAGTTGTATTTCGCGGGGCGAAAGCGGAACTGGGAATACGCCAGGTATCAATCGGAAAAAATCGAACTCATCATGCGGCTCGGACTGGAGCGGCGTCCCAAACGGGCGAAGTCCGCCGAACCGTTCCTTGAATCCGATCTGCCGAATCTCAATCAGGCGATCTCGGCGCGAGGCCCGAAGGCGTTTGCCGCCGCGATGGAACGGCTCCA
>JAAFHI010000158.1 GCA_013298335.1 Actinomycetota bacterium | reverse complement strand
TGCCCGCGAAGACGGCGAGCAGCGCGGCATACAGACGCGGTTGCGCCACGCCCGCCGAAATCTGTTCGGAAAGCAGGATCGGTTTTTGTGCGTCACGGCCCGGATCGAGCGCGCGGAGCGAATCATTGATGCCCGCGGCGGCGGTGAGCGGATGATCCGAGGTCGTCCGCACGACGAGGTAATGCGAAAACCACGGAATCTGCGCGAACGAGGCATAGACCTCGGGCTGCGTTTCCTTGCCGGGCGCGTCCTGCCGGATGTCGCCGACCACGCCCACGATTTCACCCGTTAGGCGGCGGTTGAGGTAGGTGATGACGAACCGTTTCCCGACCGGTTCTTCGCCTGAAAAGTAGGTGCGGGCCAGCGTCCGGTTGACGATGAACACGAGCGGCGTGCGGTCCGTGTCGGTCTCGGCAAACTCGCGACCCGCAGTGAGTGGCACGCCGAGCGTCCGGAAAAAATTCGGACTGACCGAACTGTACCGGGTGGTGACGTCGCCCTGCGGGAAGGGCCGGTCGGGCCGGTTGACAGGGAAATTCAGAAAGCCGAACTGCGACCCGTTGGTGAGCGCGACCGAGCGAACGCCCTCGACGCGGGCGACCCGTTCGAGCGCCTGCCGGTAGAACGTCGCCTTCTGTTCGACGGTCGCGTCGAACGGCAGCGGGGCCGACAGATTCACCAGCATGGTCCGGTCCGGATCGTAGCCGGGCGAGTCGTTCAAAAGGCCGACGAAACTTCGAATCAGCAGGCCCGCGCCGACGAGCAGCGTAATGGCGAAGGCGATTTCGGCCACGACGAGCGTCCGGCGGACGCGCCCGTGCCTGCCGCCTTCGCTTCCGCGCGCGCCTTCCCGCAAATCCACAATCGGGTTCGCCGCGAAGACCTGCCGGGCGGGGGCGATGCCGAAGAACAGGCCGGTCAGCATCGTCATCAGCGCGGTGAATCCGAACACTGCGTAATCGAGCCGGACCTGACCCACGAGTCGCCGCGCGTCATCCTCGGGAAGCATCAGCATCAGTCCGGGAATGCCGGCTTTCGCGAGCGCCAGTCCCAGCAAACCACCCGCCGCCGCCAGTAAAAGGCTCTCGACGAGAAGTTGTCCGACGAGTTTTCCCCGCGTGACGCCGAGTGCGATGCGGACCGCGATCTCGCGGCGGCGCGTATTCGAACGCGCGATGGACAGCGCGGCCACATTGGCGCAGGCGATCAGCAGGACGAATCCGACCGCGGCCATCAACACCGTGAGCGGCAACCGGTCATCGCCGTTGGTCCATTCGCGCAACGCCACCAGTTGGACCGACCAGCCGCGGTTTTCACGCGGATGTTGTTCGGCGAGCCGGGCGGCGATGCCTTTCATCTCGTTTTCGGCGTCGAGGCGCGAGCGGCCCGGCGCGAGGCGTCCGATGACTTCGAAGTAGCGGTTGCCGCGCAGTCCGAGTTGGCCGTTGTTGTTGGCGAGCGGCGTCCAGACGCCCGCCCAGTGTGGGTATTTGAATTCGGGCGGCATGACGCCGATGACCGTTCCGGTGCCGCCGCGCAGTTCCAGCGTTTTTCCGAGAATCGCCGGATCGCCATTGAAGCGCGACTGCCAGAGGTCGTGACTCAGAATGATCGGCGGCGTGCTGGTTTCGGCCACGAAATCGCTGCGGTCGAAGGCGCGTCCGAGGCGTGGGGCGACGCCGAACGTCGCGAAGAAATCCTCCGACACGACCGCGCCCGGCAGGGTTTCGGAACGGTCGCCGAATTTCACCACCAGCGCGCCGCCGGTGATGGCGGTCAGTCCGTCGAAACTTTTACTTTCGCGTTTCCAGTCCATGAAATCGGCGGGCGCGGCCATCCCCGCCTTGTTCTGTCCAACAGCCGAATTGATCGAACCCACGGCGACCACCCGTTCGGCGTTCGGATAGGGCAGCGGACGCAGTAAAACCGCATGAAAGAAGCTGAAAATCGTCGCGGTCGCGCCGATGCCGATTCCCAGTACCAGAATCGCGGTCAGCGAATAACCCGGATGCTTGACCAGTTGCCGAATTCCGAAAGCGAGGTGTTGACGGAGGGTGAACATCTGATTTCTCCAAAAAAGTCTTGGGAGTCTTGGGAGTCTGGTGGGTCTTGGGAGTCAAAGACTGATTTGTTTTTCGACTCTCAAGACTCTCAAGACTCTCAAGACTCTCAAGACTCTCAAGACTCCCGAGACTATTCATGTCTGAGTGCCACCAGCGGATCTTCTTTCGACGCGCGCCGCGCCGGGAGCCAGCAGGCGAGCAGGGCGACGGCGGCGAGGAGTCCCGCGACCGCGCCGAAGGTGATCGGATCGGTCGGACTGACGCCGAAAAGCAGGCTCCGCATGGCGCGGGCGAGTAGGTACGACGAGATCAGTCCGAGCGAAATGCCGAAGATGGTCGGGCGCATGCCCTGGCGGATGACGAGGCCGAGGATGGCTTCACGATTGGCCCCGAGCGCGAGGCGGATGCCGATTTCGCGGCGGCGCTGCGTGACCAGATACGAGACCACGCCGTAGACGCCGGTCATCGCAAGCAGCAGCGCCACGACTGAGAAGGCCGCGAAGATGACGAGGCTGAACCGGCGCGTGTCGAGCGAGGACGAATAGATTTCCGAAACCGTCTTGAACTTGAGCGGCACGTTGGGGTCGAGCGACCGGACGATGTCGCGCATCGCGGGAATCAGGGCGTTCGGCGCGGAGGTGGTCCGTACCACGATGGACAGATTCGACACCTGCCACCACTGGGGCCGCTGCATCGAGTGGCCGTAGATGGTTTCGCCGACCGGCTGATCGAGGCCGTCCTCGCGGATGTCGCCGACGACGCCGACGATGGTCATCGGACGCGTGTCGCCGTCCATGTTGCCGAACTGAATGGTGCGTCCGATGGGGTCTTCATCAGGCCAGTAGCGTTTGGCGAGCGACTGGCTGATGACAGCGGCGGGCGGCGCGTTTTCGGAATCGGTGGCATTGAACAGCCGACCGCGCAGCAGCGGGATGCCCATGGCCGGGAAGTATCCGGCGCTGGCCAGTCGGTAATTCGCGTCGCCTTGCAGGGCCGGATTGTTGTCTTTCAGGAAGCGTCCGTTGGCACCGCCGTTCGACATCGGCAGGTCGGAAATGCCCCCCGCGCTGGCGACGTTCGGCAGTCCGGACACGCGCTCCAGCAGTTGCCGGTGGAAGTTGAGGAGGCGCGGCTCCTGGCTCTTGTCCAGTGAAGAGGGAAGCGAGAGTGTCATCGCGAAGGCCCGCTCGGGACGGAAGCCGGGATCAATTTCGATGAGTTTTGCAAAGCCGCGAATGAGCAGACCCGCGCCCACGAGCAGCGTCAGTGTCAGCGCGACCTGCGTGGTGACGAGCACGGTCCGCGAGCGGTTGCGCTGGCGCGACGCCCCGGCGGTGTTGCCCGCCTGTTTGAGTCGGGTGACGAGGTCCGCGCCCGATGCCTGAATGGCCGGAATGATGCTCAGGACGACGGCGACGAACACCGACAGCCCGAGCGTGAAGGCAAAGGTTCGGAAGTTGAGCGCGATGTCTTCGCCGCGCGGCAGGTTCCCCTGATTGAGATAGCGCAGAACATCCACGCCCCACCACGACATGGCGAGGCCACCGGCGGCGGCCATGAGCGTCAGAATCAGGTTTTCCACGACGTACTGCCGGGCGAGCCGCAGGCGGGTCGCGCCGAGTGCGGTCCGGACGGCGATTTCGGTGGCCTGGCTTCCGAGCCGCGCCAACAGCAGGTTCGTTACGTTGGCGCAGGCGATGAGCAGCAGAAACGTGACCGCCGCGGCGATGATGAGCAGCCCCTCGCGGACCTGTCCGGTCATGAGGTCTTTGGCGGGAACGACGGCGAAATCCGCCGCGTCGGTTCCCTGGCCGTACTGCGCGCGCAGTTGCCGCGCGATCGTGGTCGCTTCGGCCTGCGCCTGCGCGGCGGACGTGCCGGCTTTCAATCGCCCGATGGCCTTGAAGTTGTGGGCGGTGCGGGATTTCTGCGGCCCGTCGATTTCGCGGGGAACCCAGACTTCGCATTGCTGGGGAAATCCGAGACCCGGCGGCATGACGCCCACGACCGGACAGACGACGCCGTCGACGTCCAGTTTCACGCCGGTGAAATCGGTGCGTCCGCCGAGCATCCGTTGCCAGAACCCGTGGCTCACGACCGCGACCGGCTGGCCGCCGAAGCGCGATTCCTCGGGAAGAAAGAACCGTCCGAGATACGGCTGGACGCCGACGGTCCGAAAGAAATCGCCCGTGACGTAAAAGGTCATCGCCCGCGCCGGCTCCGCGCCGCCGGTCACGATGACCGACCCGCCGCCGTATTCCGCGAGGGATTCGAATCCGCGACTCTGTTCGCGCAGATCGTTGAAATTCGGCTCGGCGAGATTGATTTTTCTGCCAATGTCGTTGACTTCCCGGATTTCGACCAGCCGGTCGGCGTCGGGATAGGGAAGCCCCTTGAGCAGGACGGCGTCCACCACGCTGAAGATCGCCGTGTTGGCGCCGATGCCGAGCGCGAGCGTGAAGACCGCCACGGCGACGAAGCCGGGCCGCTTCAGGAACGAACGAAACGCGATGCGAAAATCCTTGAGAAGCGAATCCATTTTTAAACCTCCTGAAGAAGTCTGGGGAGTCTTGGGCGTCTGGTGCGTCTTGGGAGTCGAAAACAGATCAGTCTGTGACTCCCGAGACTCCCGAGACTCCCAAGACTCCCAAGACGCACCAGACTCCCAAGACTATTCGTGTCTTAACGCGATCATCGGGTCGGTTTTCGACGCGCGACGCGCGGGAATCCAGCAGGCCACGAGGGTGACCAGTGAAAGAAGCGCCGGAACGCAGAAATAGGTCAGCGGGTCGGTCGGGCTGACGTTGAAGAGCAGGCTGACCATGAGCCGATTCAGGAAAAATGCCCCAGTCAGACCGATGACCAGGCCGATGACTGTCAGGGTGAGTCCCTGGCGCAATACCAGTCGCAGGACCTGGTCGATTTGCGCGCCGAGCGCCATGCGGATACCGATTTCGCGGGTTTGGTTGGTGACGGAGGTGGAAACGATGCCGTACAACCCGATGCTCGTCAGCAACAGCGCCACTCCTCCGAAGAATCCGAGCAGGTAGGTGACGAAACGCGGTTGCGCCGCCGACCGGTGGACGAGGTCGTCGAAAGTCCTGACCGCGCTGACCGGAATGGTGGCGTCGATGCGGGCGATGTCGTCGCGGATCTGTCCGGCGGACAGCATCGGGTCTCCTTCCGTGCGCGCCACGATTGAAAACGAGCCGAGCGCCGGGAGCTGGGCAATCGGAATGAAAATTTCCGGACGGTTGTCCTCGCTCAGGGAATTCCGCCGCGAATCGGCAACGATGCCCACGACTTCGCGCATGTGCGGCGGGCCGGGTTCGACCGCAATGCTCGGGTTGATCCGCTTGCCGATGGGGTCTTCGTTCGCGAAGTACATTCGGGCCGCGGTTTCGTTGATGATGATGGTTTCCCGCGCATTTCCGCGATCACGCTCGTTGAAGTCGCGGCCCCGTCGGATGGTCGTGTTCATGGTTTTGAAGTAGTTCGGACCCACGAGGCGCACCGCCGAAATATTTGGAAACGGGGCTTCCGGAGTCGTCGGGCGGCCCTCGACCGCGAATCCGACGTAGAAGTCATCGCCGCTGAAAGGAATCGGCGTGACCGTTGTGTAGTCCTTCACTCCGGGGGTTTTGCCGACGGCGTCGATCAACCGTTCGTGAAAGGCGGCGACCAGCGGCGGAGAACCGTAGTAGTTGTCGGGCAGCGACACGCGCATCGTCAAAAGGTGATCCGTGCGGTACCCCGTCTCGACCGCCATCAGACGCGTGAAACTCCGAATCATCAGGGTCGCTCCGATCAGGAGCATGACGGCGACGGCGACCTGTCCGACCACGAGAATGCCGCGCAGGGTCTGGCGCTTCCCGGTGTTGCCGTGTCCACCCTCGCGAAGCGCGCTGTTGAGGTTCACTCGCGATCCCTGAAGGGAGAGGGCCAGCCCGAAGCCAATGCCGGTCAGCAGCGTGAGTCCAAACGAAAAAGCCAGCGTGGGCAGGTCGAGGGCGGCTTCGGCGAGGCGGGGGACAAATCCCGGTGCGCCACTGGTCATGAAACGCAGGCCGAAGATCGCCAGCACGGTCCCCGCGGTTCCTCCAAGCAGCGCCACGATCAGGTTTTCAGCCAGAAGTTTTCGGACCAGGTCTCCGCGTCCCGCGCCGAGCGCCGCCTGGACCGCGAATTCCTTGCGGCGTCCGGCGACGCGGGCAAGCTGAAGCCCAACGATGTTGGCGCAGGCAATCAGGAGAACGAATCCGACCGCGCCGAACATCACCAGCAGCGCCGGACGGACCTCGCCGGTCAGGGTTTCGTCAAGCGAACGTATCCGCGCGGTGGACTCCCGGTTCGTTTCAGGAAACTGTCTGGCAAGTTCCGCCGCGACGGACCCGAGGTCCGCCTCGGCCTGTTGCTTCGTGACGCCGGGTTTGAGGCGTCCGATGGCGGTCAGGAATTGATTGCCCCGTTGCTCGGTCAGGGCCGGGCCTCCCTCGAGCGGTTCGGCTTCGGAGCCGATGCTGATCCACATCTCGACCTGTTCGGCATCGTAGGGAAACCGGAATCCAGCCGGCATGACGCCGACGATGTCGAACGGCGTGCCGCTGATGTCCAGTTTTTTCCCGATGACATCGGCGCCGGGACCAAACCGCCGGTCGCGAAATCCCTGACTCAGAATGACAACCCGTCCCTTGCCGCTTTTTTCTTCTTCCGGGAGGAAGGCGCGACCGTTTGAAGGTTGTACCCCCAGCACGGAAAACAGGTTGGCCGAAACGCTCGCCGCCCGGACGCGGGTTGCGCGATCGCCGTCGTTCACGATGGCTCCGCGCAGATAATAGGCCGCGAGATGTTCAAAGGAGTGATTCCGGGCCCGGAAATCGTCGAAATCCGGAAATGAAACCGAATTCAAATCCCCCGGCGTCGCGATGCGTCCTTTTCCGACGATCACGAGCCGCTCCGGATTCGCGAACGGCAGCGGTTTGAAGAGCACCGCGTTGACGACACTGAAAATGGTCGTGTTCGCGCCGATGCCGATGGCGAGCGTCAGAATCGCGACGACCGCGAAACCGGGCCGCTTCAGGAACGAACGA
>JAAFHI010000860.1 GCA_013298335.1 Actinomycetota bacterium | reverse complement strand
GCTCGAAGTGTTCCGCTCCGAAACCGACGAGGTCTTTCTGCTGCGTGGGGTCGTGTCGGCGGAGGCCCTGCTGGGCAAGTGCATCCGCGAGGCGTACCTCGGAGCCCTGACCAAGAAAGTGCATCTCGTCACCAACATTCAGGTTGAATTCCCGCTCTTTATCGGGGACGAGACGAAACTCGAACGGGTTTTCGCAAATCTCCTGTCCAACGCGGTCAAATTCACGCCGGAGGGCGGCCGCATTACGGTTCAGGCCCGACTTGAACCGGGCGATTCGCCCTGGATGGTGGTCGAAATCAAGGATACCGGCGAAGGGATTCGACCGGAGGACCTCCCCTTCATTTTCGATCCCTACCGGCAGGCCCTATCGAGCCAGCGGTCGCTCGGGGTCGGCCTCGGGCTGGCCATTGCCCAGCGCATCATCACCGCCCACGGGGGCGACATTCAGGCGACCAGCCACCGCGGCGAGGGATCGACCTTTACGGTCCGGCTGCCGTTGCGGAATTGACGGCTCCTTGTCCTGTCTGTTCGGGCAGGGCTGACGGCTGAACGGTTCCAACCATTTTCAGTGCAGGAAAAAAGGGTCGTCCGGATTGTCCGGGCGACCCTTCTTTGTGTTGCGGGCGACTGATTTACTGGTTCGGCGCGGCCATTTCGGCGGACTGGACCACGACGCGCTCCTTTGAACCGGACACCACGATGGCCTTGAGTTCGCTGACCGGACCGTTTTCACGGTAGGTCAGTTGCTCCTGACGGGAGGCCTGAGCGAGCTGTTCCGTGGTGACCTGGGTTTTGACGACGACCTCCTTGCCCTTGAAAATCGTCAGCTCCTTCGATTTTTCATCGAATTTCACTTTGTAGGTCCCTTTTTTCACGACCGTGCCGTTGACCGTGAAGTCACGACCGAAGGTGATTTCCTTTTCGAAGGCGAAGGCGACGATACCGAGCAGAACCGTCAGGACGGCGGAAAGAAGAAAGCATTGACCGAAGAATTTCATAACAACCTCGATGGTAAAAATTGACGGAAGCGTTTCGGAGCGACGCCCGGAAGGGCAAACCGAAGTGTTCCGTCGCCAACAGATAACGGCAGTCGAATTTCGGTTCTGTTACGGCGCTGGAAACTCCGGTCGCGTTTTCGCCTTTTTCCGAAGGTTCGCCGGGAATTTCCGGGAGCGCTTTCCGGATGGGCGTTTTCCGGATGAAACCCGGATTAAAAAGTTGCGAGTTGTCTGGTTTCTGGCTCAGAAAGACGCTTGTTCGATTGAAAACCACGAATCGCGCAATCCGTTCGACCGCGCGAAAAAATCGCCGACGCCAAAGCCGTCGGCCAGGACCGACATGCAATCACTTTTGAAATTCCTCGCGGAAAACGGCTATCCCGTCGTTTTCGCGTGGGTACTTCTCGAACAACTCGGCCTGCCCGTTCCGGCGCTCCCGCTGCTGCTCGCGGCGGGGGCGCTCGCGGGCGCGGGCAAACTGAGCGCGGCGGTCGTGCTCGGCGTCGCCGTGGTGGCGGCGCTGGCCGGCGATGCCGTGTGGTACTGGCTGGGTCGGCGGCGCGGATCGAAGGTTTTGTCCTTTCTCTGCCGCATTTCCCTCGAACCCGATTCGTGCGTTCGCCGGTCGGAAGTGTTTTTTGAAAAGAACCCGGTGTCCTCGCTGATCGGGGCCAAGTTTTTGCCGGGCCTGAACACGCTGTCGCCGCCGATGGCGGGCATTCTCGGCATGTCGTTTCCGCGTTTTCTCGTGCTCGACGGGCTGGGTTCGCTGCTCTGGGCCGGGAGCGGCGTCGGGCTGGGGCTGATTTTCAGCGACCAGCTTGAATACATCGCCGGGTTACTGTCGCGCTTCGGCTCGCTCGCCGGAACCGTCGCCGTCGCCGGGCTGGTCGCCTATGTTTTCTGGAAGTACTGGCAGCGCCGTCAGTTCCTGAAGTCACTTCGAACGGCGCAGATATCTCCCGAGGAACTGTACGAACTGATTCAGGCGGGCGAGCGTCCGATTGTGATCGACCTGCGGCTGGGATCGGGTCAGGAAGACGGCATCGAGGTCATTCCGGGGTCGATGCTGATGTCGCTGGAGGAAGTCGAACACCGGCATCTTGAGATTCCGCGCGATCGGGAAGTCGTGTTTTACTGCGCGTGTCCCAACGAAGCGAGCAGCGCGCGCGCGGCCCTGATTCTGAAACGCAAGGGCGTGGAACGGGTCCGACCGCTGACGGGCGGCTTCGATGCGTGGGTGGAGCGGGCCTTTCCGCTCGAAACGATGGCGACCGAGCGTGCCGAGGCACGGTAACCCTTTCTTAACGGTTCAGCCCTGCCCGAACGGACAGGGCGAGTTGACGACAAGCGCCCGAATGGTCTTTGAAAATTTGTTTCGGTAATACGTGATTGGTTTGATTCCGGAAAGGCGCGGATGCGCCGCCAGATAATAGCCGCGCCCGTCAGGGCGTGGTTCGTTTGGAAACCACATCCGGAGCGCCAACGGCGCGGCACAAAAACCAGAGGTGTCGCCGCTGACGCGGCTCACAAATGTTTTCCGCGAATCCACCCCGCCCTGACGGGCGGGGCTATTATCTGGCGGCGCATC
>JAAFHI010000898.1 GCA_013298335.1 Actinomycetota bacterium | reverse complement strand
CTCGACGACTATCTCGACTGGTGTCGGGAGTGGCTGTCGGAGATGGTCCGCGTCACCAAGCCGTCGGGCAGCATTTTCGTCCACAACATTCCGAAGTGGCTCACGTACTACGCCACGTTTCTCAACCAGCATGCCGATTTCAAGCACTGGATTGCCTGGACCGCGCTCGGCATGCCGCTCGGTCGCTCGCTGATGCCGACGCACTACGGCATTCTGTTCTATGCGAAGGACAAGCGGCAGCAGAAGTTTTACGAAGTCCGCCATCCGCATCGCCGCTGCCGCAAGTGCAGCGTGCTGCACAAGGACTACGGCGGAAAAAAATCGCTGCTCCATCCGTTCGGGCCGCTCGTGTCGGACGTGTGGTCAGACATTCACCGCATCAAGCACGCCGTCCGTCGCGACAAGCACCCCTGCCAGTTGCCGGAACCGGTACTCGAACGGCTGATCCTGATGTCGACCGACGAGGGCGACACGGTGCTCGATCCGTTCGCCGGAACGGGGACGACCGTCGTGGCCGCGCGCAAGCTGGGCCGCAACGGGATCGGTATCGAACTCGACGCGAACTACGCTGCCATCGGACGCGAGCGTCTGGCGCAGACGCAGCCGACCTCACGGATCGGCGACATCTGGGTGAGCCGGTCGCACGAAGGTCTGGCGACCGTCCGCGACGATGACTGGGAGGCGCTGTCGCAATACTTCGTGCCGTTTTCCGATTCGGCGGAAATCGAACGCCGGCAGATTGCCTTCAACCCGCGCCTCGTGCCGCTGCACCCGGCGGAACGGATTCCCGCCGCCCCGGTGGCGGTGCCGTCCGCGCCGCGCCGCCGCAAGACCGCCTGATGGACGTTGGACCGCGCGCACCCTGCGCGCATGTCCTCAAAATGGAAAGAACCCGACCGGCTGGCGACAAGATCCGGTCGGGTTCTTCATTTCTGGAATGGGCCGTCATGTCGAAGCGATCTCGTGAACTTTCCGAGGAACGACCGGTGTTTTTGACGGTGTTCTGGTGCGACCGCTGCCACCGGGCCGTCAATTCGAACGAAGAACGTGACCATTTTCATGCGGAACAATGCGGCGGCTGTCGAAAATTCAAACCGATTGACAGCGACTGGGGCTACTGCCGCAGCCACGAGTCGGTGTACGGCGGGCGGCTGATGTTCGAGCACGACACCTGTTCGAAGTGGGTCGAAGGCAGGTGGTAGGGAAGCCGAACCGGCGCGAATCAAATGTGTACTCACCTCTCTTGGTAGACGCGGGCCACACTTATCTCCCACAGCCTCGCCAAAGCGCTCCGGCTGTTATGAAAATAGAATTTTCATGCCTGATGGTGACCGACACGGGCATGGAGTCTGTGGGCTATCCTCTTGGGTCGCATTCAACCGAAAGCTGCTCTCAATCAGACCATGCGAGATTGGTACGGTGGCTATGCCGCCTGATGTGCGGAATGGCTCTGCCTTTCCGCGTCGGTCAAATCAACGAGATTGAGGGCTTCAGCCCGATACATCCGCTCGGGGCAGAGCCCCTCGCGGGATTTATGGGGAATGCGTAGCGGAAAGGCGTAGCCATTCCGCACATCAGGCAACAGAGCCGCAAAACATGCCCGATCTTTTAGAGTGTCTCAATTTCGTGTGATTGGATTTAGCCCCGTTCAGGGGGTCTTGAATCGGGCAGCCCGGTTCTTGAGGGCCGGGCACTACCGCCGCTTGCTCGAAAACGTGACGGACGGATTGTCGGGAATGTCGGTCGGTGTGGGCGTCGGCTCGGATTTCGGTTCGGGCAGGACGACCGTGTCGAGATCGAAGGCCCGGCGCAGGTCAATGTGGTCGGCGTCGCCCGACTGCTGGATCGATTCGCGCAGTCCGAGAATCATCGGATGCATGATCTTGTTGACGATCGAGCCGAGCAGGTTCTGGCGGATGGCCGCTTCCTGTTCGGGCGTGAGTGCGCCGAGGTGTTTGCGCTGGCGCGCGAACTCGGCGTCGCAGACTTCGTTGAGTCGCAGTTTGAGGGCGGCGACGGTCGGTCCGATGTCGGATTGACGGATGGAAGTGAGGAATTCGCTCGCCTCGGTGTCGATGATGGTTTCGGCGCGGGCGGCTTCGCGCTGGCGTTCGCGGACGTTGGCGGCGATGACGTTCTGGAGATCGTCCACGTCGAAGACGAACACGTTGTCGAGCCTGGCGATTTCGGGCGAGATCGTCCGCGGGACCGACAGGTCGATGAGCAGCATCGGGCGGTAGCGGCGGCGTTCGAGCGCGGCGCGGGTCATGGCGAGGTCGATCTGGTAGGCGGCGGCCCCGGTCGAGGCGATGACGATGTCGGCTTCATGGAGACGGCCGGGCAGTTCGTCGAGGCCGATCGCGCGCCCGCCGCCCCGGAATCCGTTGGCGAGGTGCTGCGCGTTGGCGAGCGTCCGGTTGGCGACGAGAAGCGATTCCGCTCCCGCTTCAAACAGGCATTT
>JAAFHI010000912.1 GCA_013298335.1 Actinomycetota bacterium | reverse complement strand
CAAAAAGTACGGTATCCGCATACCGGAAGGGATTTTCATCAACTCACCCCACAACGCGAGCAACCTTGAGGCGTTCGTCGAGGAAGTCGGCGAAGTCGCGGTCAAGGCCCAGGTCCTGGCCGGAAAACGCGGCAAGGCGGGCGGCATCCGCTTCTGCAAGACCGCCGAGGGGGCGGAACTCGCCGCGGAACTCCTGCTCAACACGACGATTCACGGCGCGGACTCGGTCGGAGTCCTCATCGAGCAGAAACTGACCATCGTCGGCGAGTACTACCTCTCGATCACCTTCGACGGCTGGCATCGCGCCCCGGTCATCATCCTGAGCCAGATGGGCGGGATGGACGTCGAGGAACTCGCGACGCAGCATCCCGACAAAATGATTCTGCGTCCGGTGGACTCGATTTTCGGGCTTCAGGAGTGGAAGGCGCGCGAAATCGCCGCCGAAGCGGGCTTCCGCGAGGACCGCATGCGGAAAATGGCCGACCTGATGGTGCGCGCCTACCGCTGCTTCCAGGAAAACGACGTCCGGCTGCTCGAAATCAACCCGGTCATCGAAACCCAGAAGGCGAATCTTTTCGCCGCCGACGCGGTGGTCATCCTCGACGACGACGCCATGACGCGCCACCGGGATTTCAACTTCTCCCCGCGCGGCGGGATGGGGCGGCCCCTCACGGAACGCGAACTCCAGGCGAAACTGATCGACCAGAACGACTATCGCGGCGTGGCCGGGAAGTACATCGAACTCGACGGCGACATCGCGATGATGAGCGCGGGCGGCGGCGGTTCGATTACCAACATGGACGCCCTCATCAGTTACGGCGGTCGTCCGGCGAACTACACCGAGTACGGCGGGAATCCGCCCGCCGACAAGGTCGAGAAACTGACCAGGGTCGTGCTTTCCAAGCCCGGACTGTCCGCCTGCTGGCACGTCGGCGCGGTCGCCAACAACACCCGCGTGGACATCACGATGGGGGGCTTCATCGAGGGACTGCGCGCCATCCGGCCCGAATTTCCGATCGTCATCCGGCGCGGCGGCCCCGGCTGGGAAGACGCCCGCGCCGCGCTCGAACTGGCGAAAGAGGAACTCGACCTCGACATGACCATTTTCGGCCCGGAATTCCCCATGACCGAAAGCGCGAAAGTCGTCCTCGAAAAGAGCAACGAGTTCAAAAAACGCAAGGGGCTCGCTTAAAACCTTTGCCCGTTGTCCGTTGTCGGTGGTCCGTTGTTTTTTTGACCTGGGGAACGTTGGTGGCGAAGTCGAACTTTGAAAACTTGCAGGTTTTTCGACTGGCCGAACAACTTTCCGATCAGATTTGGGCCATCGTCAGGGGCTGGGATGCCTTTGAACGGGACACGGTGGGAAAGCAGATGGTCAGATCCGCCGACAGCATCGGGGCAAATATTGCCGAGGGAAGCGGACGAGGCTCTTTTCAGGACAACCGCCGGTTCGTGAAGATCGCGCGTGGTTCACTTCAGGAAACCCGATATTGGTTGCGTCGCGCCTTTGCGCGGGGGCTGCTTGCGGAAGCTCAGGTTCAGAAACTCAAGCCGTTGATTGATGAACTTGCGTCAAAATTGAACGCCTACCTTCGCTCAATCGGTGAAACTTCAAAACTCCGTCCGGAAACGCCCGATGAATGAGTCCGGCCAAAACGGCCACTCGCAACGGACAACGGACAAGGGACAACGGACAAAAAACAATGAGCATTCTAGTTGACGAGAATACGCGGGTCGTCATTCAGGGCATCACCGGACGCGAAGGTTCGTTCGTGGCGAACGAGATGCTGAAATACGGCACGAAGGTGCTGGCGGGCGTCACGCCGGGCAAGGGCGGCGAAGTGCTGCACGGCGTTCCGGTTTACGACACGCTGAAACAGGCGCTGACGGCCCATCCCGAAATCAATGCGTCCTTGATCTATGTGCCACCGCTTTCCGCCAAGGAAGCCGCCATCGAGGCAATCAGTAACGAACTCAAGTTGATCAACATCATCACCGAGCGCGTGCCGGTTCACGACACGGCGGACCTGTATTCCTACGCCGTGAGCCGCGGGGCGCGGGTCATCGGGCCGACCTCGGTGGGCATTCTTTCGCCCGGCAAATGTAAAATGGGCCCCATCGGCGGGACCGACCCGGATTTTCAGTTCAAGCCGGGACGCATCGGCATCATCAGCAAGTCGGGTTCGATGACGAGCGAAACGGCCTGGATTCTGTGCCAGGCGGGATTCGGCATCAGCACCGCCCTCAGTGTCGGCGGCGACGTCATCGCCTGCGCGACCTTCGCCGACCTTTTGCCCCTGTTCGAAGCCGACCCGGACACCGACGGCGTCGTGATGTTCGGCGAACCCGGCGGCGTCTATGAGGAACAGGCGGCGGAACTCATGAAATCCGGCGCGATCAAGAAGCCGCTGGTGGCCTTCATCGCC
>JAAFHI010000027.1 GCA_013298335.1 Actinomycetota bacterium | reverse complement strand
GCTCCAGCGGAGAAATCCGCCGCCGACGGTGAAGAATTCGATGATGAATTCGTCGAACTTGTCGCCGAGGCGTTCCTCGACGGTCTTCCGCAGGCGTCCGATGGTGTGGGTACTGTTGCGCTCGGCAGCGGGAATCAGCACCAGAAACGGGTGGTCGGCCAGAATTGAGACGACATAGCGGAACGTCCGGTCAACCGGCTGGCCGGAAAGCCCTTCCTGAATGAATTCGGTCAGCAACTGGAGGTCGTCCTCGAGGATCGACGGGAAGACTTCGAGGGCCTTGTCGAGGTCGAGCCGGAACATTTCCGTCCCGTCGAGGTGGCCGGTGACCTGATCGCGGGCGTATCCTTGAACGGTCTGGCCTTCGAGGCCGCCGTAGCTCTGGTTGAACCCGAACACCATGGTGTGAAGATTGCGGGTGACGGAGGGAAAACTGAGGAGCAGGTCGCGCTGCTTGACGTTCGGGAGCACTCTGGCGTAGACGCCTTCCAGCAGTCCGACCGCCTGCGCGGCTTCCCGGAGATCGCCCCGCCGGAAGAGCAGCAGGGTTTTCAGGAACGACATCGAGTCGTCGGCGCGTTTTCTCAGGAAGCTCGAAAAGAATTTGTCGAATGCCGCCACATCCTGTTCGGTCAGCGGCGTATCGTTCGGATGTCGTTGCTCGATATGGAGATCGGATGTTGGCGGCATAATGGAAATTCTTCGAAGAAACTGCGTTTGTCGGGTGAAAAGACACGACTTTTGAAGGATGCGGCAGCTTAAACAATGCGTCGGAGGTTGTCTAGGATGGCTCAGGTACAGGTTCATTCATCGCTTCGTTACGTACTCGTAACCTTTTTTGCGGCTTTTTTCTTCCTTTCCGGCGCGGCGGGCGGTGTTTGGGCCCAGGGCGCAAGCGACGACGAGGAAATTCAGTCGCGCATCCAGAAGGGAATCTCGCTCTATCAGCAGGGGCAGTATTCGGCGGCGCTGACGGAAATCGAGCCGGTGGTGGTGAAATCGCCGTCAAATGCGCTCGCCTACCGGCTGATCGGACTGTGCCGGCTTCAGTTGAAGAAGTACGACTCGGCCATCGACGCGCTCAAAAAAGCCCGTGACCTGACGCTCGCGCAGGAAAAACAGGACGATCCGACGTCGCGCACGGCGCTGGCCCGGGCGTATTTCTACGCCGGAAAATACGCCGAGGCGGTTCCCGAACTCGAATTCGTGGTGAAACAGCCGAAAGTTGATCCGGCGTTCTGGTATCTGCTCGGTTTCGCGAAGTACCAGGCGGCGGACGAGGAGGGCGCGGTCACCGCGCTGACGAAGGCCGTCGAACTCAATGACAAGGACCTCGATTCGTGGCGGGTGCTGGCCGAAATCCTGCTGGCCCGGGTGACCGGGAATCCGACCGACGCGGCGCTCGTCGCCAAGGCCACCGCGGCGGCCCAGAAAGTGAAGACCCTCGACGGGACGCCCGCGGGTGGCGGCACGCTGGGGCGGCTGTACGTGGCGACCCGCCAGTTCGCCAAGGCGATTCCGGAACTTGACGCCGCCGTGACCGCCCGTCCGGACGACACGGTCGCGTTGTTCAGTCTCGGACTGGCGTTGTCGCGCAGCAATCAGTTCGACCGGGCGGCGGCGGCGCTTGAAAAGCTGGCCCTGAAGACGCCGGGCGACATCAACGTCTTTCGCGAACTCGGCTTCGTCCATGAACGGGCCGGAAAGCTCCGGAAGGCGCTCGCGGCTTACGAGGCCGCCGACAAACTCGCCAACGGGCAGGACGAATTCCTGAAAAAAGCCATTGCCCGGGTGAAGGCGCAGATCAAGTGAATGCGGAATGCGGAATGCGGAATGCGGAATGCGGAATGCGGAATGCGGAATGCGGAATGCGGAATGCGGAATGCGGAATGCGGAATGCGGAATGCGGAATGCGGAATGCGGAATGCGTTGAATTGTGGTCAGGAATTCCGCGAGTCAAGCGATTTCAGGTGAAAACCGGCTTTTTCTTTATTCCGCATTCGATATTCCGCATTCCGCATTCCTCCTATTCCCCATTGGTTTTCAGCATTTCCTGAATTTTCCTGATCAGTTGCGAGCCTTCGAACGGCTTGCGGATCAGGTTGTTGTCGAAGAAGTGGATTTGTCCGGTGTCGGCCAGTTCGTTGTAGCCGGACATGAACAGGACCGGCGTTTCGGGGTGGGTCTTGCGGAGTTCGCTCGCCATGCGCGGGCCGTTCATGCGGGGCATCCGGACGTCGCTCAGGACCAGATCGACCATGGCGCCGGGGGTTTCGAAATAGGCGAGGGCCTCGGCCCCGTTCTGGGCGGAAACGGTCGTGAACCCGTGCGCTTTCAGGATTTCGCAGGCGACTTCGAGGACTTCGGCTTCATCCTCGACGACGAGTACCGTTGGTGACTGGTCGAGTTTGATGGCGGCGAACTGACGCGAGGCCCGGTTATCGCCGGAAGTTGGCTTGGTTACGGCAACATCCCGGCATGGCAGATAGACGTGGAAGGTCGAGCCCTTTCCGGGATGGCTCTCGACCCGCAGGAATCCGCCGGCCTTGGTCACCGTGCCGAACACGGTCGCCAGACCGAGCCCGGTTCCGCGCCCCTGTTCCTTGGTCGTGAAAAACGGTTCGAAGAGGCGCTGGAGGACTTCGGGCGGCATCCCCGTTCCGCTGTCGCTGACGGAAACCCGATAGAAGCGTTCACCGCGCAGGATGTCCGGAAAGCTGACGTCGCTCGGAAAGATGACGCCCGGTGCGGCAATTTCCTCGGCGTGGACCGGCTCACCGGTTTGAATGGAAATCGTCCCTCCCGCAGGCATGGCGTCCCGGGCGTTGAGCATCAGGTTGAGAAAAACCTGTTCGATTTCCTGCACATTGGCGAAGACGGTCGGTTTCAAATCGGAAAGCGTGACCGAAAGGGTGATGTCTTCGCCGATCAGCTTTTCCACCATGGTGACGGTGTTTTGAATCGTTTCGTGGAGGTTGACCGTCTCCATCGTCGCCTCGTTGCTCCGGCTGAACGACATGAGGTGGCGGACGAGGTCGCGTCCGCGCTCGGTTGCCCGCCGGATGGCCTTGGCGGACCGGAAAGAGGGGCTTTCAGGGGAAAGGCGGGTCAGTTCAAGGCTGCTGTAGCCCATGATGACCGCCAGCAAGTTGTTGAAATTATGGGCAATGCCGCCCGCCAGTTGGCCGAGGGCTTCCATTTTCTGTGATTGCCGGAGGTGCTCCTGGTGTCGTTCGGAGTCGGCTTTCGAGACTTTGAGCTGCTCGATGGTTTGGGCGAGCTGGGCGGTTCGTTCACGGACCTGACGGTCAAGGTCCTCCTTCGCCATTTGAAGTCGCTGGTTGGCGATTTCGCGGTCGATGTTGGTTTGCTGGAGGCGGTGAAACGTGTTTTCAAGGCGCTGGGCCAGATTGGTGAAGACCCGGATCAGTTGGTTGATTTCGCTCGGTGCGTCGAGTTGCCGCGTCAGCCGGTCGAAAATCGGACCGACCGGGGCATCGGGCGCCTGGGAGAGTCCGTCGGTGGCTTCGGTGAGGCGTTTCAGTGGGGCGATGACCGAATTCGCGACGAACTGCGACAGAAACGAGGCCAGCGGAATGAAGCCGAGCATCCACAGGAACATCTGGAGATAGAAGGTGTTGAGGACGGCCTGGGTCGTGCGCGACGAGACCAGAATGAAAATGTTCCATCCGGTGCGGTCATCTTTGGACCAGATACCGAGGTATTGCCGGTCCGGCAGATTTTTCACCCCCACATTATTTCGAATGAGCTGGAACTCGTTGTTCGGACGGGAACTTTCCGAAAATTGTTTGAGACAGGTTTCGCTGCCGGCCATCAGGGCCGGGAAGAGTTTCGGCTGGTTGGAATAGGCAATCTGGTTGCGAGGGTCACTGATGACGATGATGACCTTGTTCGGGTCGGCGTGTAAATCATCGGCGAACTGTTGAAATCTGGCCAGCGGGAGCGAACCCTCCACAATGCCGCTGACCGAACCGTCTGGTGCAAAGAGTGGCGCACTGATGGCAACAATTGACTCGGTTCCGAAGCCCCGACCTGTGAAGGCATCCGAAACGAAGGACCGGCGGTTTGCCATCGGGACCCGGTAGTATTCGCGGTCGGCGACCGAAAGCGGCTTTTCGCCGGGAATGTCGGGGCTCCCGGCGCTCACCATGCCGGCGGCATCGGTGATGAGCATGGTGACGAAGCCGGGATACCGTTCCCGGGTTCGGGTCAACCACTTTCTGATCTGATCGTTGGATGCCGTGGGGGATTGATTGATCAGATCCGCCAGGGACTCGATGGCCCGCTGGTGCTCATTGAGGTGGTCGCCGACGGCGCGGGCCAGGCTGGTGCCGACGGACCTCATCTCGTTGATGGAGGCCTGCTTCTGGCGGGCAATGTTGCTCTGTCCAGACCAGATGGCCAGTACGCAGGTGGGGAGAACGGTGATGAACAGAAACGCCCGGACCAGATTCGTCCGGATCGAGGTGTTGGCGGGAGGGCGGTTGGTCAACCGGCTCAGATTTGAACTGACCCGCCGGAAAGCCAGCAGCGCATCCGCAATGATGACGCACAGCAGGCTGTTGGTGACGAATTTCAGCGTGATGGCCAGTTCGAGGTCATCCGGGAAGAATTTCCGGCTGACAAACAGGGCATACATGGCGGGTCCGGCCACCAGCCAGTAGAGGGCGACCCCGATGGCGGGCGACATTTCCCGGCGCTGTTTGAGGTACCCGACCACCCAGGCTTCGAGGATGAGGAACGGAAGTGCATAGGGGTGACCCCAGAGAAACCAGGTGCGCAGGCCGGTCAGGGCGGCGGCGAGGGTTCCCGGGCCGGGGCCGATCGTCAGCACGACGAGAAAGACCGCGATACCCCCGAAAATCAGTTCGAGGTCGTCCGAGACCGGGAAGGGGAATCCGTTGACGATGAATCCCAGCGTCCCGGCCCCCGCCGCAATGCCCCAGGGGAGGTATTTTTTCAGCCTGTGTTCGGTCATCGGGCGTTCTTCGCGGTATGAAATTCCGCCGGGACGGCAATCCCGCTGGGCGTCCGGTGGGTGGCGCGCCGCCGCGGGGAGGGCGTTTCGGCATCCATTCCGACCAGATCGGGGACATCGCGCTGCGGGAATGTCAGCACGATTTCCGCGCCCCGCCCGGCTTCCCCGCCGCCACGATTGGAAATCCGGATGGTGCCGGAGTGGTCCTGAACGATCTGGTAGACGATGGCCATTCCCAGACCGGTCCCGCCTTCGCGTTCGGAGCTGAAGGGTTCGAAAACCTGCTCCAGTTGGCTTTCCGAAAGACCGGTCCCGGTATCGAGCAGCCGGATTTCAACGCTGTGATCCGGAAGGCTCGTGACGTGTACATCAAGATTCCCTCCGTCGGGCATGGCCTGAAGGGCATTCCGGGCGAGGTTCCAGATGACCTGCTTGATCTGGTTCCAGTCGGCGTTGAGTGACACCTGTTCCTGTTCGGCAATGATTGAAATGCGGTGGTTCGACTTCACCTCGGGACTGTTTCGCAACAGGATCATGGTTTCCTCGACCAGCGAGACGATGTCAATTGGCGAGAGGCGCAGGGGACTGGGCCGGGCGTAGGCCAGAAAATCGTTGATGATCCCGTTGAGCCGGTCGGATTCGCGCAGAACGATTCGCATCAGCGCGGCGTCATCCTCGCTCAGTTCCATTTCGCTGTGCAGCAACTGGATCGAACCCCGCATGGCCGCGAGCGGATTCCGGATTTCATGGGCGATTCCCGCCGCCATCTTCCCAAGCGCGGCCAAGCGGTCCTGGCGACGGATTTCCTGTTCGAGTTTCAGGATTTCGGTCAGGTCCTGAAAGGAAAAAACGTACCCGGTGACCGCGCCGCTCTCGGCGGTGAGCTGGGAAACCGTGAAGCCGAGGCGGATGATCCGTCCATCGGAAGCCTGGCAGTCCTGCTCGAAGCGGCGAAAGCGCTCCCCCGATCCGTCGATGGGCAGCGGATCGAAGCTGAAGGCGTTGTTCGGCGAGGAAAAGATGTCGCCGAAAGGCTTTTCGCGGACGGCGACGGACCGGAACCCCGTGATGTCTTCGGCGGCCCGGTTGAACGAGGTGACGATGCCTTCCAGATTGGTCGTGACGAGGCCGCTCTTGATGCTTTCGATGATCCGCTGGTTGAAGGCGCGCAGGTCCGCCAGATTGCGGGCGATGGATTCAAGCTCGGCATCGCTCCGCCGGAGTCGTTCGGCCAGTTGCCCGCCGAGGACGGTCAGCGCCAGCATGGCCACGACGTAGAGCAGGGGATTGTTCTGGAGGTAGCGCGGGTCCTGCTGGACGATCGGGTAGCCGCCCACCAGCAGACCGACCTTGAACAGGGTCAGCAGGCCGATGTAGCAGCTTGTGCAGGCGACTCCGATGATGATGGTGCCGGTGCGTGGCAGCACCATCGCCGCCACGAAGATGATGACCAGATAGAGCGGAACGAGCGGGAAATCCGAATCGCGCATCCGGTAGGTCAGCCACGTGACCATGCCCGCGTCGGCGAGGAGCTGCAAATATCCCTGAAGCAGGTATTTGCGATTGGCCCTGAGCAGGGAATAGTAGGCAATCGACAGCGCGCCGACCGCCGAGGCGAAAATGATCAGCGGCTCGGTGTTGATGTTGCTGTTGCCCCAGGGGCTTTTGCTGAGGAAGGCGCCGATTGACAGGAGCGTGAGAACGACGACCAGCCGGGAGATGATGAGATTGACCAGTCGGGTGTACAGGGCGTTCATGCCGGTCGTTCCTCCAGAGGGAAAAAGAAGGCGCGCTGGCTGCGGCGGGCGATGGTTCGGTGTGCCTCCACACTAACAAAGGACTTCCAAAAATGGCTACTGAAATCCCGAAATCGGGGTTCGACATGAATATCATGCCATCCCGACCGGATTTTCCGTGGCGCGTCCGCAACTGGAATAATTTTTGTTGCGTTGTCGAAGATGCCTATGGTAGGTTCGGGCACTTCAACGGTATTCCCTCTTTTTTCCACCGGTTACAAGCGGTCTCTTAAAGTAGCATCTGAATGAAGCGTGGGGTTTCGCGCTTTGTGTCGGGAGAGGCGTCCATGATTACGTTCGGAACCTCCGGATGGCGAGCCATCATTGCGGAGGACTTCACCTTTCAGAATGTCCGGCTGGTGACCCAGGCCGTGGCCGATGAACTCGGTGCGTCCGGCGTCGGCGGGACGGTCATCATCGGGTACGATCCCCGGTTCATGGCCGAAAAATTCGCGATGGTGAGCGCCGAGGTTCTGGCGCTGCGCGGGTTTGACGTGCTGGTGACCGATCGCGATACGCCGACGCCGACGATTTCCGTTGCCATTCGTTCGCAGCAGGCGCGCGGCGCGATCAATTTTACGGCCAGCCACAACCCCCCTGAATACTGCGGAATGAAGTTTTCGACCGGCGACGGTGCCCCGGCGCTGCCGGAAGTGACCCGGCGGGTGGAAGGGTTCATCCGTGACCGTGAGGCGGGAACGCTGGTCTCCCCGGCGGATGCCGTGCGCGGGACGGTCGGGCAGACCGATTTGCGCGATGCCTATCTTGAGGTCATCCGGGAAAAAATCGACATCGACGTGCTGAAGAAGTCCGGCCTTCGGGTCGCCTTCGACGCACTGTGGGGAACGGGACGCGGGTATCTTGACCGGTTTCTGCGGGAAACCGGGTGCGATGTGAAGACCCTCCACGATTGGCGCGATCCCTACTTTGGGGGCCACAGCCCCGAGCCGTCCGAGAAAAACCTGGCCGAACTCCGTTCGGTGGTGGTGGACGGGGGATTCGGGCTCGGGCTCTCGACCGACGGCGACGCCGATCGCTTCGGGATCATCGACCGTGACGGGACGTTCATCTCGGCGAACCATGTGATTGCCCTGCTGGTTGAATACCTCTTCGAAACGCGTGGCTGGGCGGACGGCGTGGGCCGGAGCGTGGCGACGTCGCACCTGGTCGACCGGGTGGCCCGCCTGTGTGGCGTACCGGTTTACGAAACGCCGGTCGGGTTCAAGTTCCTTGGGGAACTGATTCTGGCCGAAAAGATTTTCCTCGGCGGGGAAGAAAGCGCCGGCCTGTCGATCAAGGGGCATATCCCCGAAAAGGACGGGATTCTGGCGTGCCTGCTGGTGGCTGAAATGGTCGCCCGGCGGGACCGCGAAGGTTGGACCGCTCTACAATCGTCGGATCGGCGTGAAACTCACGCCGGATATTCAGGCCAATCTGCGTGACCGTTTGATTTCATCTCCGCCCGAACGGCTGGGCGGGAAAAAGGTTCTCAACATCGATCAAACCGACGGTGTGAAATTTATTTTGGAAGACGATGCGTGGGTCCTCATTCGGCTTTCCGGGACCGAGCCGCTGGCTCGGTGCTACGCCGAAGCGAACTCGCCAACGGAATTGGAGGTGCTTCTTGAGTCAGGCGAGAGTTTCATTCATAGCTGATGCGGTCGATTCGCGCGTTCTGGCGCTGCCGAAACCGCGGCGGATTGCCCTTGGACTGCCCTTTTCGGCCTGGACGACCATGATTTTACTGGCGCTGGTGGCCCTGTGCGTGACCGCCGGCTGGCGGACGCAGGCGCAACTGCAACGTGCCGCGGAAGAGAATCGCAAACTGGTGGCGCAGGTGGATGCCGCCACCCGCGAAAACGTCCGGCTGGCGAGTGAAGTCTCTGCCCTCGGGACCGATTCGCGGACCATCGAGACCGCCGCCCGGCGGATGGGAATGGTCAAGAACGGGGAAGTGGTGGTCGTGATTTCCAAATCCGCCCGGTAAACCAGTCCAACGTCGGGAATAAAAAAGGCCCTCGGAATGTTCCGAGGGCTTTTTCATCGTGCAATGTTGTTGAATCAGGCGAATTCTTCTTCAAGGGCAAGTTGCGCCTTGCGGAGTTCGTATCGGGCGCGACCGAGATTTCCTTCAGGCCGGATGGCCACCACCACGAAATATTCACGGTTGATGAGCTTGATGACCAGAATCATTTCGGTCGAGATCAGCGTGAGTTCATTGAGTGAACCCACGCCGACATCGGAAGACATTCTCATCGAGTTTCTGAGCAAGGTCGCATGCGAGGTCGCAACCAGAGTGAGCTTGTCGGCGGAATCGGCTTCCTGGGGATTCTGAACCTGTTCGATTGCAATCCCGTCAAGGCCCATTATCGAGGCGCCGAGGCTTCCTTCGACCCGTGAGACGATGCCTTTCAACAACTCCGAAAACGTCACGGCTGACCTCCGGTCGTGGTGGCCGGGGCCGGGCTGACCGGCGGTTCGCCACCGCTCTGGATATTCTCACCGCGATAGATCCGGGGCGTAATGAAGAAAAGCAGTTCTCCGGTCACCCGGTTCACGCTGCGACGTTTGAACAGTTCACCCAGGAGAGGGAGGCTCGAAATGCCGGGGGTTCGGTTGACCGAATTTGATTCAATGTCGGACATCACCCCGCCGATGATGGTCGTTCCGCCATCGGGAACCAGCACACGAGTCGTGGATGACCGGGTATTGATTGCGGTGAATCCGTTGATCGTGTCTCCAGGAGCATCATTCCTGACGGTGATCTGAAGCATGACCGAGCCTTCACTGGTGATCTGGGGCTGGATTTCCAGACTCGTATTGGCCTGCTGGAAGGTTACCTGCTGAACTGCCGTCTGGCCGACCGCCAGCGAAGCGAGATAGGGAATCTGGGTCCCGGACGTAATGGTGGCGGTTTGATTGTTCTGAACCGTTACCCGTGGAGACGCAATGGTTTTTGCGACACCCTTGGTCTCATTGGCGGTGATGGCGGTTGACAGGAACGCCGTTCCAATCGGTCCCGTGGTCAGTGAAAGAACCGACTGACCGCCGCCGCTGATACCGCCGGTCGCCGTTGGTCCAATCAGGAACGAGCCGGGAAAGAGCGCGCCTGCGCCAGCCCCGCCGGAGGCCGATCCCCCCCCCCCTTGCGGGGCCACAAACGTTCCACCGGAGGTTGAGAAGATGGCGCCCTGTCCTCGTCGGGAAAGCACGCCCGAGAAAAGTTGAACGCCAAGATCGCGGGAAAATGAACGCGAAGCAAAGACGATCCGGGCTTCGATTTCGACCTGCGGTTCGGGAACGTCCAGCCGGGCGATGACGTCACGGGCCCGTTCGAGGAACGAGGGGATATCCGTGATGATCAGGGTATTGGTCCGCGGATTGATGGAAATCCGTCCGGAAGCCGACATGGTCTGCTGAAGGATGCCGATCAGGCCGATGCCCGAGAGGGTACCCCCGAGGCCGAGTTCGGCGGTCCGTCCGGCGGCCGCCCCGCCGCCGCCGCCCTGCGCTCCAGCCTGGGCGGAGTTCGCGTCAACCCGTTCGTACTTGATTTTGAAGTACTCGGTAATCGTCGGGCTGTTAAGGATTTCTTCGAGTTTCTGTCTGCGACGGTCCTGCTCTTCCTTGGTCAGGGCTTCGACGGTTGCCACCCGGATGATCATGCCTTCGCGGCGATACGCCAGTTGGTTGGCCCGGAAGACCGATTCGATGACCTGCGTCCACGGCACCTGATTCACCTTGATGGTGACCGGGACCTTGGTGACCGAACGGTCAAGGACGAAGTTCACGTCGTAATTGTCGGAGATGAACCGGAGGATGTCCGAAAGGTCGATGCCCGTAATGTCGAGGCTGATCGGGTCGCCCTGGAAATTCGGGTCTCCGAACTGCGATCCGCCGGCCTGGGTCCGCCGCCGCCGATTTGTGGTGGTGGTGGCGGCGCCGGAGTCCGTCTTGATGGCCGCGGGTACCGTCAGGGAAGCCGGTTGAACCTGCTGGGTCATTTTGACCGGGCGGGGCTGTTCTTCAACGACCGGCTTGGCGGCGGCGACCTTGGCCGCCGGTTCCGGTGCAGTCACTTCGGGCTGACGGGCGACGACGGGGACCGGTTCAACCGCGGGGGCCGCCGGTTTGGCGACATTTTCGGCGACCGTGGTTTCCGCAATTCGGACCGTCAGCTTTCCGACCGCTTCCGAAACTTCGTATTTGGCTTCCGACTTGAGATCGAACACCACCCGCGTGGTTGATGGATCGGGGTTCCCGACCCGAACGCGTTCCACGACCGGGGAGCCGACTTCGACCGTTCGCTGCGAAACCTGATTCCGGGCATTTTCGATATTCAGAACCAGTCGCTCGGGATTATGCAGCGTGAAGTGGGAATATTTGACGGGCCCTGATGCGGCGATGGTGGCGACGGTATTCTCTCCGCCGCGTTTGACCGTGACCGAGCGGATGGCCGCCGAGGATGCCGGCTGTTCCGCCGTACGCCTGACCGCCGCCTTTTCGGGCATCGGCTTTACCGGGGCCGGGACGGAGGGCGGGGTGTCCGTTGTTTCCTTCGCGGCGACCTTGGCGGGAGCGGGAAGGGAGGCACCTGGACCCGCGTCCTTGAATTCGATGAACAGGGAATTGGATTCGCCGGCGGGATATGAACGGATGTCGCAGGTCTTGCTCAGCGTAATTTCAATCCGGGACGCCGCGCGTCCCCCCAATCCGGATTTCACCTGAACGCCCTGAACCAATCCGCCGTTGACCGCGTAGCTGGCCTGAAGACGCGAGGTATCCGCGCCGTACAGGTCGATTGAAACGAGTCTGGGCTCTGGTTTGAGTACGTTGTAATCGAGCCGGGCGGAACTCTCCAGCACGACCCGAGTCACGAGGGGCGATTCGGACTGGACTTTGAGCGCCGAGACGACGACTGCGTCGGTTCCGCTTTGGGTGGCGGCCAGTGCCGGTGCGGCACCGAGGCAGGCCATCAGGCAACTCAACGCCAAAGCCAAACCTGTGCGATAGCGACTTGGCATACGGTTCATATCTCCTCCGAGAATGCGCAAAATGTCTAACCTGGAAGACTTCTCCATACAGTAGGAAACGGACTCAGTCCCAAACTATCTCGGCGCTTTCGGGATGTAGTCCAGCGTCCTCGGTTTGATCTTGATCTTGCCGTTGTTCAAAACGACGATTTCGGTGCAGAGCACCTGTCCGACAATCTGGGTGTCGAGTCCGATCGTTTTGGAAGCGCGGTCAATGCGGGTGACCGAGCCG
Source organism: Actinomycetota bacterium (assembly GCA_013298335.1). Lineage (GTDB taxonomy): Bacteria > Acidobacteriota > Blastocatellia > Chloracidobacteriales > Chloracidobacteriaceae > JAAFHI01. The sequence goes on along the minus strand of JAAFHI010000027.1, from coordinate 437 downwards.
TTCCAGAACTTGGAACCTTCACGAACGAAAATGGTGACTCCGGAACGGCGGGCGGTCAGCAGGGCGCCCAGTCCGCGACCGGTCGAGTAAATGCCTTTCACCGAGAATTCATCGACCAGATACTTTTCCGAATCGGCGGGTGCCGGCAGTCCCTGTTCGAGCCGACGGTCACGAATCTGCCGCCAGCGGATCTCCCGTTCTTCAAACGGGGGATACTCGAGTTCCGACGGCGGGGGGGTGCGCGGCGCGCGCGCCTTGGTTTCATCGGCGAACGGATCGGCATTGCTCGCCTTGTACTGGGGAGAAACCGTATCGACGACCGGACCGGGACTGGTTTGCGGCGCGGCCGGGGTGGTTACCGGTTGCTGGACGATTTTCTTGGCCGTGGCGCCAGGCGCCTGGGCGATGACGACCGCGCTTCCGAGCAGGCCGGAAAC
>JAAFHI010000945.1 GCA_013298335.1 Actinomycetota bacterium | reverse complement strand
GTGCGACGGGCCACGGCGGGAACCTCCGGGAAAAGGTGTCGGGTATCGGGTGTCGGGTTTCAGGTCAAACCGGATTTCAGTTTTGAACCTGAAACCCGACACCTGAAACCTGAAACCTTTCCATCAATGCGTTGCCCAGACTCCCAATTTTAAATTTGGTTCCCGGATAAACACGTCAAAGAGCAAGAAACGTTTCAAAAAGAGGGATCAGGGGACAGGAATCAGGGATCAGGGGAAAGCCGGGGATGGGGAATGGGGGATAGGGGATGGAAGTGTGAACATTTTCGCTCAACCTTCCAGCACCCAGCACCCAGCACCCAGCACCTAAAACCCAAAACCGGCTTTACCTGAAACCCGACACCCGACACCCGATACCTTTACCTCCCGGCTACCTCAAAATACGTGCCGTAGGCCCATCCCTCGGTGAGTTCGGGCGATTTTTTGGTCTGCCATTTCGTCGGGCGGACGCGGTAGTACCCGTTTTGAATTTCCAGAACTTCAACTTCGACGCCGGAATCGAGCGTTCCGATCTTGTTGCCGTCGTCGCGGCTGCTCGGGGCCGAGCGGACGTTCACGCCGCTTTTCACGACGGCCTGAAACGGCGGCGCGAGCTGATCGGACGGCGGCGGCACCGTACGAACCGGAGTTGCGCCGCGCCGCGCCCGTTCGCGGACCGCGCGGTAGAGAAACGTCATCGAGCCGATAAATACCCCGATGATGAGAACGAACACCCCCACGCCGATGAGTTGCGTGACAAGCGGGGAGGGCGGTGTCGATGGCTGTGTCGGCGGCCTCGGCGTTTGAACGGTCGGGGGCGCGGGCGGCGGGGCCTGAACCATCGGCGGCGGCGCGACCGGCGGCGGTTGAAGATTGATCCGGGGCGGAATGTCGGGAACGGTGACGACCGACCGCATCGGCTCGCTCGGTGTCGGCGCGAGCGCGGGCATCGGCTGGGCCGGAGTTTTCGGCGGCGGCGGCGCACTCGGCAGCGGTTCGACGGGAATCACGATCCGGTCGGACCTGGCCGGCGGCGCTTCCGTCCCGAAAGTTTTTGTCGCGCCTGCGAAGTCGTTCGGCGCGGCGGCGTGGGCCGGGTGGAACTTCGGCGTCGAGGGAACGCTGTCGGGTTCGACGAGCGGCGCGCTGTCGGCGGGGCGAACCCGGACGCGGGTCGCCTCGTCGAGCGTCTGCCACGCGGCCAGTTTCGAGAAGTCGTCCCAGAATGCCGCCACCGTCGGGTAGCGGTGTTCGACCATGTTCGCGGTCGCCTTGTTGAGAATCCGCAGCAGTTCATTCCCGAACGGAGTCGCGGCAAGCGCGGGAGGCAGCGCAGTGATCGGCGCGCCGCTGAATTCCTTGGGCGTCTGGCCGGTCATCACGGCGTAAATCGTTTTTCCGAGGGCGTAAATGTCCGCCGCTCGGGTCAGCCGCTGCCGTCCGGTGATTTCCGCGCCGAAATCGGGGTGGTGCTCGGGCGGCGCATAGATGTCGGTTCCGACCCGCGTCTGTCCGTCGCCGACCGTGGCCACGCCGAAATCGCCGATCTTGATCGTCTGGAACGTCTCTGAAAGCAACAGGTTGGCCGGTTTCAAATCCCGGTGGACGACCGATTTCTCATGCGCATGGGCGAGGCCCTCGGCGACCTGCTGGAAATAGAAAAGGGTCTGTTCGAGCGGAATCGGGCCGTTGCGCTTGCAGAACGCCGCAAGGTTGCCGCCGCCGAGAAATTCCATCACGAGGTAGGGAAAGGTCACGCCCGCGAGATCGACCGCTTCGCCGTGTCCGAGCCGCCGGACGACATTCGGGTGGCGCACCACGTCGAGAATCCGCGCCTCCTCCTGAAAATTGTCGATGAGCGTCCGTTCGAGTTCGGCGTCCATCTCGGTCGCCAGCCGCAGGTTGAGCGCCTTGATGATGACTTCCTGGTGGTCATGCCGGTCATGGGCGACGAAAATTTCGGCGTAGCTGCCCTTCGCCAGCCACCGCCGCACTTCGTACCGCGCGTCAATCAACGTGTTTTCGAGTTTCAGGTAGGCCACAGTCCGCCGGTCTCCATTTTAATCCGGCGAAGATTACGCGAAGTCCGCCTTGTGGGGAATAAGACTTGCGACAAGGAAAGTCTTGGGAGTCTCGTGAGTCTTGAGCGTCTTGGGAGTCGGGAGACAAAGTCTTGAGGGTCTTGGGTGTCTCGTGAGTCTTGGGAGTCGGAAAAAAACGATGAATGATGAACGATGAAGTTTGAAGAAAGTCGAAATTGAGACGGATTCGGCAAAAAAGACTTGACGTCGAATAGTCGAAGAAGTCCGCTCGACTCCCCAGACTCCCCAGACTCCCCAGA
>JAAFHI010000209.1 GCA_013298335.1 Actinomycetota bacterium | reverse complement strand
CTTTGTCCAACACCCGCTTCGCGTCGCGCATCATCTTCGGGGTCGCGGTTCGGTTGCCCCGATCCACTGCAATATGCCCGGCCACCGCGAGAAACCAGCCCATAAACGGCACGTTGAACAGTTGTTTCTTGGCCAGAATCCGAAACTGGAACGGCAGGAAGGCGAAGAGGACCGGAATGTCCATAAAGCTCTGATGATTGGACATATAGACGGCGGGCCGCGCCAGCACGAGGTTCTCGACGCCTTCGACCGTCACCCGCAGGCCGACCGTCAGCGAAATGAGTTTGCACCACGTCCGGGCACACCAGTGGCGCCCCTCGCCGGAGCGGTCGAAAGGGGCGATGAGAAATGCCAGCGAGGCCATCACGATGGTGTAGATCGTAATCAGGATGGTCGCAAAGAAGGTATGGACAACACGAATCATCGGAACAGAGGCGTCCAGTCGGGAGGAGTTGGAATGCCGGAGTTGCCCGGCGGAGGGATTGCTCGGGCATTCATGCCGAAACGTTTCCTGAACTTTGGTTCGAAAATCCCATAAAACCTTGAGAATAGCAAACCAACGGGACCCACGCTTTCTTGCGTCTCCCGCCGGGCGCGTGAAGAATGCGCCAATCATCCCACCGAAGATCACTCAGAAACGATGCGTAGTCTTACCTTGCCTATTCAGACGCCCTTTTTCTCACGATGCACGCTGGCCGCCGCTTTCATCGCGCTGGCCGCCGCCGTCGCCCCGGCCCAGTTCCTTCCGACCGACAAACCCAGGCCAACCACCCCGCCGCCGCCGGTCGTCGCCGGTCCGCCGGCCACCACGAGCGATCTGCTGAAGGAACAGACGCTGCTCGAAGCAGCGGCCACCTCCGCCGACGACGACGAGCGGATCGCAAAGTTGAATGCCTTTCTGAAGGACCGCCCGAATTCCCCACTCGCCCGCAGTTGCCGCCTCGCCATCGCGCGGTCGCACGTCCAGAAAGGCGACCGGGCCCTGCGCAACGGCAAGATCGCCGAGGCGGGCAGCGCCTATGAACAGGCGGTCGCGAGCGTGCCCGACGCGGACACGTCCACGACCTTTCGCGGCTTCATTCTTCCCCTGCCCGTCCGGATGGCCGGTGTCGGCTTTCGCGCCGAGGGCATCCAGTTCATGCGCAAACTTCAGGACCGCGCGTGGGACAAGGTCGAATCGCTGGAGCAGATCGGCCTTTTCTACATCAGCGTCGAAGATCCGTCGGACGCGGTGAAGGTCATCAACCGGGCCATCGAACTCGACCCGAAGCAGGCGAACCTGCACTACAACCTCGGCGTCGCGCTTCAAATCGGCCTCCGGCTGGACGACGCGGCGACCGAATTCCAGCAGGCGACCGCGCTCGACCCGAAAAGCAAGGTCGCGTGGGGCGCGCTGGCCGATGTCTATCGGGCCAACGGCGCGCTCGATGAAGCCGAAAAGTACTATCGCGAACAGCTTGCGGTGGATCCCGACCATCCGACGGCGTGGGGCGGGCTGGCCCTGACCTTCGTCGCCCGCAACCGCGAGTCGGAGGCCCTCGACCCGATGGCGAAGATGCTCAACGCGAATCCCCGCGACGTGCGGTTCTTCACCCAGATGGCCTATGTCTACGCCACGCAGAATCAGGTCACCTCGACGACGGTGATGCTCGCCCGGGCCAAGCAGCTCCAGCCGAACTACCCGTGGATTCGCATCATCGAGGCGCACCTTTTACGAAAAGCGGGCGACAACGCCGAAGCGGAGAACGTGCTCGGCGACGCCCTGAACACGGCGAAATTCCCGACCCTGCTCTTTGAACTCGGCAAGACGATGGTGCTGGCGAACGATTTCGACAAGGCCATCGAACCGTTCGAGGAATTTCTGAAGATCACGCCCGACGGCGAGTTCGAAGCCATCCTCGGCGGCGCGCTGGAATCCCGGACGCCGAAACTGGCCCGGCTCATCGCGCCTGAACGGACGGCTTCCCTGCTGGTCAATGCCTCGCTCACGACCGACGAGGAATTTCAGATGGTCGAGCGGTATGCCCGGTTCGCCCTGCTCGCCAAACTCGCCGCCGGCGGCAAGGCCACGTCGCAGGCGACGGTGACGGCGCTCGAAACGGCGGCGGACGAGTTCGTCGCGGGCAACGACAAGGCCCGCGGCCTGCGCGGACTCTACGCCGCGAACCGACTGCTCGACGCCAACCAGTTCGCCCTCGCCGAACGCTTTACCCGCCGGGCCATCGACGCGGCGGGCGACGTCGCCAGAACGTCGAGCGAAGCAGAAGACGGCATGACGGAAGAAACGCGCCTCGGCGATTTCTACGTCCGCGCCCAGACGACGCTCGGCTGGATTCTCTTCAAGCAGGGCGAACCGGCGGCGGCGGCGGTCCGGCTGCGCGAAGCGGTGACGGCCTACCCGAACATCCCGGCGCGCAAGGAAGCCTCGTGGAAACTCGGCGTGGTGCTCGAATCCAGCGGCAGCTTCGCCGAAGCCTTCGACGCCTACAAGGTCGGATTCGACAAGACGCTTTCAACCGCCTCGGCCCGGCGTTCGGTGCTCGAATCGGTTTACCGGAAAGTTCACGGCTCGCTCGACGGCTTCGAGGAAGCCATCACCCAGTAAAACGTCCCCGCCACCATCACCTATGACTTCATTTCCGTTGCCCTCCCGCCTGCTCGTTGGTCTGCTGCTGTTTCTTTTTCTCGGTGGAATAACCGTTCCCGCCGCCCCGCCGATTCCGACACCGGCGTCGGTGCTGGGTTTTGAACCCGCGACGAGCCGGACCATCGCCGACTGGAAACAGATCACCGATTACTTCGAGAAACTGTCCAAAGCGTCGGACCGGGTCACGCTGAAGAAGCTCGGGAAGACCGCCGAGGGACGCGAACTGTTCTGCGCAGTGATTTCCGACCCGAAGAACATCCGTTCGCTCGACCGGATCGCCGAGTACCAGCGCCGTCTGGTCGATCCGCGGCGGACCGGCGACGAACGAAAACGCGACGAGGCCCTGCGCGAGGGCAAGGCGGTGGTGGCCATCACCTGTTCGCTGCATTCGAATGAAATCGTCGCCTCGCAGATGGCGCTGAAACTGGCCTACGAACTGGCCGCCTCGAACGCGCCGGAAACGCGGCACATCCTTCAGAATGTCGTGGTGCTGCTGTTTCCGTCACCCAATCCCGACGGCGTGGACCTGATGGCCAATTGGTACCGGAAAACCTTCGGCACGAAATCCGAAGGGACGATTCCGCCGCGGCTCTACCACCGCTACGCCGGACACGACAACAACCGCGACTGGTACATGCTGACCCAGCCGGAAACGCAGAACATCGTGCGGTTCTGGTATCGCGAATGGTTTCCGCACATCGTCTACGACATTCACCAGCAGGGGGCGTTCGGCGCGCGGTTCACGCTGCCGCCGTTCTACGATCCGCCGAATCCGAACATCGCGCCGATCGTGCTGCGCCGAGTGGCGAGCATCGGCGAACAGATGGCGGGCGACGTGACCGCCGCCGGGTTCAAGGGCGTCGTGACCCGCTCGCTGTACGACACCTGGTGGCACGGCGGATTGCGGTCGTCGGCCTACTACCACAACGCGGTCGGCCTTCTGAGCGAGGCGGCGAGCGCCCGTCTGATGACCCCGGTTGAAATCAAGCGCGAACAGCTCAGACAGAGCGCGCGCGGCCTGCCCGACCCGCTCGAAACCTCGACCACCCACCCGGAAGCCTGGACGGGCGGCAAATGGACGCCCGAAGACATCGCCCGGCTCGAACTGACCGCCTGCCGCTCGATGCTGACCTATGCCGCGAACTATCGCCGCGACCTGCTCGACATGCAGGCCCGGCTCGGTCGCGACGCCGTCGAACGGGGCGAAAAGGAAGCGCCGTCAGCTTACGTGATTCCCGCCGGACAGACCGATCCGGTCGCGGCGGCACGCCTCGTCAGCCTGCTCTGGGCGCAGGGGGTCGAAGTCTGGAAAACGGGCGAATCCGTGACGCTCGACGAGAAAACCTATCCGGCGGGAAGCTATGTTGTCCCGACCGCCCAGCCGTTTCGCGCCAACGTGAAGGCCCTGTTTGAAGTACAGGTCTATCCGGACCGGTCGGGCGCCAACGGACAGGCCGAGCCTCCCTACGACATCACCGGGTGGACACTGCCGCTGACGATGGGCGTCGCCGCCGCCGAAATAAAGTCGCCGCTGCCGAAGCTCGCGCTGACGCCCGTGACCGGCCTGCTGCCCGAAGCGGCGGAATGGGTGTCGCAGCCGACGCCGCTCGCCTCGGCGGAATCGGCGACGGCCAGACTCGGCGTGTATTACAGCTACGCCACGCCGGAAGACGCCGGCTGGACGACCTGGCTGCTCGACAAGACCCGCACGCCCTATCGCGTCCTTCATGACGCCGACCTTCGCACCGGCGGGCTCCGGGATTCGCTCGACGTCATCGTGATTCCCGAACAGTCGGTCGGCGGCATCGTGGACGGGCTGTCGCCCGGTTCCTATCCCGAGGAATTCGCGGGTGGCGTTGGAATGAAGGGCATCGAGGGGCTGAAAGGCTTCGTCGGCGCGGGCGGGAAACTGGTCTGCCTCGGACGCGCCTCCGATTTCGCCATCGAGAAACTCGACCTGCCGGTCCGGAACCTTCTCAAGGGACGCGGCACGGCGGAGTTCTACTGTCCGGGCGCGGTGCTCGCCTTCGACCTCGATACCGCCAAAACCGGCGAGCGTACGGCTTCCGTCTGCGGCGTCTTTTCCAATGGCGCGGCGTTCGCCACCGACCAGCCGGAAACGATGACCACGCTGGCCCGGTTCGCGCCCGAAAATCCGCTCCGTTCCGGCTGGCTGCGCGGCGCGCCGATCATCGCCGGACAGCCCGCCCTCGTCGAAGTCAGGCAGGGCGCGGGGCGCGTCGTGATGTTCGGATTTCGCCCGCAGTTTCGCGGCCAGACCCACGCCACCTTCCGGCTTTTTCTGAACACGCTTCGCCCATAGCGCCGGAAATGTTAGGGTTGCGACTTTTGGGGGGGTACGGGCGCCCCGCTCCGGAAAGGTTCATCACCCATGGAAGATAACGCGACACCGCTGGCGGCACTGGTTCCCGCCGACAGCCTTTCAACGGAAACGAAGTTTCAGCTTGTTCAGGAAATCCAGCGCAAGATCAGTACGTCGCTTGACCTGGACGAAGTGCTGTCGCTCATCATCGACACGGTCAAATCCTTCGTCCCGTACGATTCCGCCGCCATCTACATCCTTGAAACCAACGGTCGTGACCGCCGTATCCGGGCGCATGTCCACCGCGGCTACAACACGGCCCCGATGGAGCGCCTGCTGAAAATCGGCGAGGGATTCGTCGGGTGGGTGGTTGAAAAGGGCGGCGCGGTCATCATTCCGGACGTCCGCGAGGACACCCGCTACGTTCGGGCCAACGACCTGAGCCTGTCGGAAATCGTCGCCCCGATCGTCTCCAACCACCGCATCATCGGGGCGTTCAACCTCGAAAGCGAGACGCTCAACGCCTACAAGTCAACCGACCTCGAAGTGCTGACCTTCTTTTCCAGCACGGTCGCGATTTCCATCGAAAAGGCCCTGCTCCATCAGGAACGGCTCGAAAAGCGCCGCCTCGACAGCGAACTGGCCGTCGCCCGGCAGGTGCAGCGCAGTCTCCTGCCCGAACGCGACCCCGAGATTCCGGGGTTCGACATTTCGGGCGTGACGGTGCCCTGCGAGGAAATCAGCGGCGATTACTACGACTTCATTCCCTTCCCGAACCACCAGCTCGGCATCGTCATCGCCGACGTTTCAGGGAAAGGCGTGCCCGCGGCGCTCATCATGGCGAGCTTTCGCGCGTCGCTCCGCGCGCAGGTGCGGAACGATTTCGCCATCCGCGACATTCTCCGGAAGGTGAACTACCTGCTCTGGGAGAGCATCGCCGGCTATCAGTACGTCACGGCCATTTACGGGGTGCTCGATCCCCACTCGCGGCGGCTGAGTTTCGCCGACGCCGGGCACAACCCGATGCTCCTTCTTCATGCCGATGGAACGGTCGAGGAAGTCTCCTGCGGCAATACCGTGCTCGGCATCTTCGAGGACCGGCAATACGAGGAATGTTTCCGCACCCTCCACCCAGGCGACCTTCTGGTTCTCTACACCGACGGCGTCACCGAAGCCTCCCGCGACGGGGTGGAATTCGGGACTCGGGGCATCATCGACACGATCCGCAAGCTCAAGGCGCTTCCGGCCCGCGGCATTGCCCGCGGTCTCTATGCCGAGGTCAAGGAATACAGCGGTCAGTCCGTCCTCGACGACGATCTGACCGTGGTGGTCATCAAGGTTGACGAGGAATCGGGTGGAAGTCACCGCTGAACCCGCCTCCCGGACGCGACGAACCGACGGCATTTCGTCACCGATGGTTACAAATTCACCGGATTCGACCC
>JAAFHI010000683.1 GCA_013298335.1 Actinomycetota bacterium | reverse complement strand
GAACCTCTCCACTCGGCGCTTTTTCAAACCGGAACGCCCCGTTTTCATCGGTGACGGCGGTTTGCCGGACGGCTCCGGTCCGGTCGAGCAGGGTGACGCTCGCCCCCGCGACGGGTTTCCGGTCACGGTCGGTTACGGTGCCGGTCAGCCGCGCCGGCGACTGTCCCGCGACCGGCAGGACGGCGAGACAGGCAAACGCGCCGATGAAAAGGATGCTGAACCAAGAGGCCCGGAGCGTTTTGGGGATGACGCTCCCGACCAGACTTCCTGAAAACATGACGACTCACTTTCTTTTCCGCCCTTCGCGGAATTGAGGGATCGTGTCGCGGGCCGGTCTCCTGACTGACGGCTGGTCACCGACTCCCCACGCCTTCCCGCCCGGAATCGGGCAGTGGCCTCGTGCGGGGTTCGTCACCGGTCACAGTTGCGAGGGCAGTGGCGGAATTTCACCGCGCTTCCCGTTCACCCGCGACAGAAAAAAACGTTCAGTCACTGAACCAGACAGGCCATGAACCCGGCGGTGAGTTCCTCACGGTCGAGGTGGCGGCCAATAAAGATGAGGGAATTGCGGGGAGTTTCGTCCGCGCGCCACGGGCGGTCGGGCTTGCCGTCGAACAGCATGTGAACCCCCTGAAAAACGAACCGGTTGGGGCTGTCCTGAATGTTCAGAATGCCCTTCATCCGGAAAATGTCGGTCCCTTTCGTCTGAAGGAGCGCGCCAAGCCAGGTGTTGAGTTTTTTCGGGTCGAGCGCGCCGGGCGTGGCGATGCCGACCGAGGACACCTCGTCGTCGTGTTCGTGATCGGGTTTGAACTCCCGCGAAACGAGCGGTTCGACGGGGCCGGTCGGGCCGGACAGAGTGGCCGTGAATTCGTCCGGGTGGTGCTGGGTAAAGAGCGCGTAGTCGCCCGCCGCCGGAATGACGAAGGTAAAGGTCGTGGCCGCGCCTTCCGTGAGCAAGAGGCGATGCCGATTGGGGCCGGGTTCGAGCGTCCCGCCGGGGGCGACTTCGACCGGGTCGTGCGAAAAGGCGAGGACGGCGTCCATTTCGACAATTTTGAGCGCTTCTGCGCCGTCACCGGAGGTTTTCGCGAGGAAAATGTCCATTTCCGGGTCGGGGCCGGGGTTCATCGTGAAGGTGGCCGTTCCGGCGTCCAGTCGGTACACCCCGCCGAATTCGAACGGATATTCCGGTTCGAGGAATTGCGGGTCCACTTCCAGGGCACGCGCCAGATCAAACGAACCGATGTCGAGAATCCGGTCCATTTCAATGACGGAATCCCGCGTTCGATGGATTTTGGCGCTCCCGTTCATCGAACGAATACGTTTTTCAAGTCGTTCGAGGGTCTCCTCGTCCACCAGATCGGTCTTGTTGAGCATCAGCACGTCGGCGAAGGCAATCTGCTCCCGAACCTCGTCAGTTTCGAAGTGCTCCCAAACGTGTTTGGCATCGACGAGCGTCACGATGCCGTCGAGCTTCACCTTTGCCTGAATTTCGTCATCCACGAAAAAGGTCTGAGCCACCGGCCCCGGGTCCGCCATTCCGGTCGTCTCAACCAGGATGTAGTCAAATTTGTCTTTCCGTTTCATCAGGTTTCCGAGAATCCGGATGAGGTCGCCGCGGACGGTGCAGCAGATGCACCCGTTATTCATTTCAAAAATTTCTTCCTCGGCGTTGACGACAAGCTCATTGTCCACGCCGATTTCGCCGAATTCGTTCTCGATGACGGCAATCCGCTTCCCGTGATTTTCCGTCAGGATGCGGTTGAGCAGCGTGGTTTTTCCCGAACCGAGAAAACCGGTCAGGACAGTGACTGGGACAAGCGTTTTTTCTGTGTCGGCGAACATCGGGACCCTCCGGCGAAATGGCGTGATTGAGTTTTGGGACCGGGGCTGACCAATCTCACAACGACCAACTCGCACGAGTAGCCCCGGCCCCAAGGTGCGGTAATTGAGAATTGAAAATCGCGAATTCGAGAATTTTGTGGTTGTCGAACGGATTCCGGTTATCCGGCTTGGGGAAGTTCCTCCGGGCGGGCGGCGAGGGCGGCGATGTCGTCCCGGACGATTTCTGAAATGGGTTTAAAGAGTCGGTATTGGGCTGGCGGCCCCCCTTCAACCATCACCGCAATGACCGTTTCCAGGTCGGGACAGCCGGGTTCGGCGCAGTTCAACTGGGTCACGAACACGGGGAACTCTTCGGCATCGAGGAGTTCCCGAACCCAATCCTTGATTTGGCGAACTTTCTCGGCTTCATTGGTGTTTTTTCCGGCAAAGGGCCCGATCCACATGGTCATCCTCTTCTCATGTCGCCACCCGTTCGGACATTTCACGGCGAATCAGGTCAAATCGAAATCCTCCAATGCTTCGGGAGGGGGCACAGCCTGACTTCACGCGAAAAGTATGATTCAGGAAATTTCCTATTTGCAATAATTCGCAATATAGAGAAATCTGATTTGGAACGCAATATCGTTGACTTCTCATTTTCCGGATCCCCGGTTTTGGGCCGGCACGCACGGCAAATCGCCCGCGAATTTTTAAATTCACAGTTATTTCAGAAGATTTATGGGGGAATCTCTATTTCGGCGGGTGCAGGCGGCTCGCGTTTTTGACCCGGTTGACAGGTTCAATCAATGAACATGCCCTTCCCTCTTCATAAGCAGGAATTTTCCGGACTTCAGGGAAATGATTCCCCCAATGACCTTCGAAAAAGCGGCACTACTGGAAAGTTTGTGGGTACTGGCTCAGCAAAATCAGTCCACACGAGGCCGAGGTAGGTCCGCCGCCGTTCGGATCGATGAACAGGGACTTCAGATTCGAGTCCGGGCGGAATTTCCCTGAACCCACCGGGGAAGTGACCCGACAGCGCGATGAACTGGCGACCAAGAACCGGAGTATTCTCGACAGTTTGAATTACGCGCGGACGATTCAGCAGGCGATTCTCCCCAGCGACGACAATTTCGCGGCTCTCTTTGGCGAACACTGTGTCCTCTTTCGGCCCAAGGACATCGTTTCCGGCGACTTTTACTGGTTGCACCGGAGCGGCTTTTTCTCCTTTCTGGTGGTTGCCGACTGCACCGGCCACGGCGTGCCGGGGGCGTTCATGTCCGTCATCGGAAACGACCTTCTCAATCAAATCATCGTCGAGCGCGGCATCAACGACCC
>JAAFHI010000137.1:2651-7491 GCA_013298335.1 Actinomycetota bacterium | reverse complement strand
GAAACAGTTCCCGAAAGAGGAAGCCTATTCGCGCACCGATCAGGTTCGGCGGTCATCCTGGTCGGTGAGAGTGAATTTCGCCGAATTTTGCTCCCAGTCTCCCAGTCTCCCAGTCTCCTTGTCTCCTGGTCTCCCGGTCTCCTTGTCTCCTGGTCTCCCGGTCTCCCTGTCTTCCTGAAGAGAGGTTTTCATGCCAACCACCCCGCTCCCGTCGTGCTGTCGTTTTGATGAAAACGCGAATGAAGAACCGTCCGGCATCGGGCACGTCCGGGGCGGGATGATTCTGGCGCGGTTGCTCTACGTCCGGGCGTGGCACGGAGATGTGGCATTGCGGGAGTTGGTGCGGCGGTTTTCACCGTCGGATCAGGCGATGCTCGACAATCCGGGGGTGAGCGGGCTGTATCCGCTGACGCTGCTCGTCCGGCTGGATCGGGCCATCGTCCGGATGTTCGGCGCGGAGGTCCCCGACGTACTCGAACGCCTCGGCGCGTTTTCCGCCGACCTGTCGCTCGGCAGTACGCTGGACCCGTCGCTCGGCAAGGACGTTCCCTCGTGGCTCGGCGCGACGCGGAATCTGAATCTGCGGTTTCAGGATTTCGGGGAGGCCGACAGTACGTTCGGCAATCTTCAAAGCCACACCCACGAGGCGGTGGTGACGCTGAAATATTCGCCCGCCCCGCCGTCGCCCTACTGCGCGTCGGGCATCGGCTATTTCCGGCAGGCGGTCCGGCTGTGCGGCGGGGAAAACGTCGAGGTGGCGATTACGTCCTGCGCCCAGACCGGAACGGGCGAGTGCCGGTTTCTGGTGAGATGGAACACCTCGGAGGAGGGGCATGGGGGATAGGGGATGGCGGATGGTTTTTTGATTTCACCATGCCCCATCCCCTATCCCCCATGCCCTACTTCTTCGGCTGGATCGGCTTGAGATTCGGGTCCGGGACGGCGTTGGTGATCGGCGCTTCGGAGGGAAGGACGTTGATCGTCGGTTTGCCGTTCGTCGGGGCGAGCGAGCCTTCCGGGATGCCGAGAACTTCTTCCGGAGTGGTCCGGATGATTTCTTCCTGTTCGCGGGCCATCGCGAGCGGGTCGTTGGCGGCGACTTCGACGATGCCCGCGCCGCCGTCCGGGAAGGTTTCTTCACCGGCTTCAACCGCCGGTTCGGTCGGGATGACTTCCGCGACCATCTCGGTCGGCGCATCCGATTCCATCCAGACGTGAACCCATTCCGCGCCGAACTTCATCTTGCCGACATAGGCAAACTTGGTGTCGGTGGTGAACTCGCGCGAGTGCCATAGTTTGGCGTTCGAGCCATCGGCCTGCGCGACCAGCCCGACGAATTCGAACGCCACCGTCGCGGAAACCGGACGGATTGCCGAAACATTCGAGGTCTTGAAATCGGAGGTCAGACGCGGGGAGGACTTGGCCTTCATCGCCTTTGCCGGGGTGTTCGTTTTCTTGACGACGCGCTTGCCGTGCCGGACGTGCTTCCGAACGTGCCGACGAATCCGGCGCGTCCGCTTCTTCTTCATGGTGCGCTTGGTGGCAACCGACTTGACGCCCTTGGCGGGGGCTTCCTTCGCGAAGGATTCAACGTTGAACCCGAAGAGGAAGGCGACGGCGACGATGGCGGCGATGATGAAGCGGTGCATTGCGGTGACCTCGCGGTTGATTTCTGCCTGTTCATGAAACAAGCCGCGTGCCACAGATTTTTCGCCGTCAATTCGCTTGGCGAAAAACTACTAAATTATTGAAAATAAAAGATTTGAATTTTGTGTAAAACGATTTTCCGATTGATTTTCCGACGCCGGGAACGCATCCGAAACCGTCGCTTGTAAAGAAACCCGACGGTTTTTGAGCCTCCGGAGGAGGCGAAATATCGTTCGCCTATGGTGCGAGCCATAGGTCACTATCGTTTTCCAAAGCAGCAAAGGAGAGACGGCAATGGAAGAAACGGTCAAGCCGGTTGACATCCCGGCCACGGAAGCGGAGCAAAACCAGAAGTTCGAAAAGGCGGTGGAAAAGGTTCTGACGGAGGATGCCGGGCTGTTGCGACGGCTCGCCGACACGCCGTGCCCGCCGCAATCACCGGATTCCGAGGCGTAAGAAAGTTTTACATCGCTGCCAGTTCGGCTTCGAGAAGCTGTTTCTCGTAGAGCGCGGCGTAGTGCCCGCCCCGGGCGATGAGTTCGTCGTGCGTCCCGCGTTCGACGATTTCCCCATCCTTTAAGAAGACGATCAGGTCGGCTTCCTTGACGGTCGAGACGCGGTGCGAGACGAGGATGGTCGTCCGGCCCACCATGATTTCCCGGAGGTGACCGAGGATGGTTTCCTCGGTGTAGGTGTCCACCGCCGAGAGCGAGTCGTCGAGAATCAGAATTTTCGGATTTCGCAGAATCGCGCGGGCGAGGGCGGTGCGCTGTTTCTGTCCGCCGGAGAGGGTGATGCCGCGTTCGCCGACGATGGTGTCGAACCCTTTCGGGAAGCCCTCGACGTCGCCGCGCAGGGCCGCCTGCTCCGCCGCCCGGACAACCTCGTCGCGGGTGGCTTTCTCGGCGCCGAAGGCGATGTTGTTCGCAATCGAGTCGCCGAAGAGAAAACTTTCCTGCTGGACGTACCCGATGGCCGAGCGGAGGTTCTGTAAAGAAATTTGACGGATCGGGTGGCCGTCAACGCTCACCGTGCCGGGCGCGCCGTCGAGCAGGCGTGGGATGAGGTTGATGAGCGTGGACTTGCCCGCGCCGGTCGGCCCGACGATGGCGACGGTCATTCCCTTTTCAATTCTTAAATTGATGTCGCGCAGGGCCGGGACCGTGGCGTTCGGGTAGGTGAAGGTCAGTCCGCGAAACTCGATGTCGCCTTCGACCGCCGGAATGTCGGTCCGCACCGTCGCGTCGTCGATGGCCGGCGACTGGTTGAAGATGGTGTTCAACCGGCCCATGCTCGCCATCCCGCGCTGGAAGAGATTCACCACCCAGCCGAGGGCGATCATCGGCCAGATGAGCATCGTCAGATAGAGATTGAACTCGACGAACTGCCCGAGGGTCATCCGGCCTTCGAGAACGAGCCGTCCGCCGAGCCACAGCACAACCGCCGGACCGAGGCCGAACAGCGCGTCGAGCACCGGGCGGAACAGCGCCGAAAGTCTGATGAGTCGCAGGTTTCGGGTGACGAACTCGTGGTTCATCGCCTTGAAGGTTTCCGCCTCGGCGGTCTCCTGCGCGTAGGCCCGCACGACCCGCACGCCCGAAAAATTTTCCTGCGCCTTCGCCGTGATGAGGCCGAAGTACTCCTGAATCTGCTCCGACCGCTCGTGGATTTTTCCGCCGAAATACTTCGTGGCGACCGCCGAGAGCGGCAGCGTGATGAGCGCGAAGAGGGTCAGCGAGGGGCTGATCCGGAGCATCGCCGGGAAGACGAGGCAGGCGGTGAAGAGCGTGTTCAGCCCGTACATCATGGCCGGACCGACGAGCATTCGCACCGCGCCGATGTCGCTGGTCGCCCGCGACATCAGGTCGCCGATCCGCTGCTGCTGGAAAAACGACGGCGGCATCTTCTGAAGATGGCCGTAAAAGTCGTTGCGGATGTCGAACTCGATGTCGCGCGAGAGGTTCACCAGAATCCGGCGTTGCAGAAACAGGAAGACGCCGCGTCCGGCGGAGACGAGCACGATCAGCGCGGCGTATTTCCAGACGACCTGGTGCGCGACCGTGACCCGCAGTTCGTCGAGTGCGCCCCGGATGACCTGCGGCGCGAAGAGATTGATGATGGCCGAAAGCAGTACCGTCGTTCCGCCCCAGATGACCGGCACCGGGTAGCGCTTCCAGTAGGAAGCCATCCGCCGGAACGGCGTGGGCGGCGCGGGCGCGGGCGTCGGACGCTCGGT
Organism: Actinomycetota bacterium; assembly: GCA_013298335.1. Taxonomy (GTDB): domain Bacteria; phylum Acidobacteriota; class Blastocatellia; order Chloracidobacteriales; family Chloracidobacteriaceae; genus JAAFHI01. The sequence continues at coordinate 3,608 of JAAFHI010000137.1, read as the reverse complement.
GGCGCGGGCGGGGATTTCGGCGAGGGGCAGGGTGGTACTTTGAACGGACGACATGGCTCTGACTGCTCGGATTTCGCGGTTCAGGATGAAGCCGGATTTATAGCCGACTCGCCGGAGCGCGGACATCCTGCCCGCCGGGCGTTGGAGCGCGGACATCCTGTCCGCATGTCCCGTCAAAGTTGTATTCCGAGCAGCGTAATGTCGTCCCGCTGGGGCACGTCGCCCTGGAAGGTATCGAGTTCGCGTTCGAAAAGGGCGAGCTGGCCGCGCATCGGGACGGAGGCGAGGAGGCCGAGGAACTCGCGCAGGGCCGCCGAGCCGTACTTGCCGCGCATCACGCCGGGCTGGTCGGCGAGTCCGTCGCTCGCGAGGTAAATCGCCCGGATGTCGGCGATGTTGAAGGTCTGATTCGCAAAGGACCGCTTCAACTCGCGCTGCGTGCCGCCGATGCTCGACCGGCTGCCGGGAACCTGCGTGAGGGTTCCGGCGCGGTCCACGACGTAGAGCGGGCGGCGCGCTCCGGCGAACTCGATCCGGCCCGCGCGGCGGTCGATGCGGCAGAGCGCGATGTCCATTCCATCGAGCGTTTCGGCGTCGGCGGCGTCCTGCTTGAGCGCCCGCCGGACGTTCCGGTGCAGCCCTTCGAGCACCCGCGCCGGGTCGGTGATGCGCTGTTCGACCACAAGCTGGTTGAGGAAGTTGGTCCCGATCATCGACATGAGCGCGCCCGGCACGCCGTGGCCGGTGCAATCGACGACCGCGACGATGAGATGGCCGTCCTCGGTTTCGTGAAACCAGTAGAAATCGCCCGACACGATGGCTTTCGGGCGATAGAGAATGAAGTGGTCCGGCAGCGCGCGTTCGAGCCGCTCGCGCATCGGGAGCATCGCCTGCTGAATCCGTTCGGCGTAACGGATGCTGTCCACAATCTCGCGGTTCTTTTCCTCGATTTCGTCG
>JAAFHI010000137.1:0-2641 GCA_013298335.1 Actinomycetota bacterium | reverse complement strand
TTCGGGCGGCGAGTTCGAGATTCTGCTCGGCGAGCCGCTCGGCGTAGCGCGACCGCAACTGCGCCTCGCGCAACCGCGCGCGTTCCTGTATCCGGTTGAGTTGAAAGCGGATACCGAGAAAAACCGTGCCGCCCGCGAGGAGAAAATACCCGGCGTAGGCCCACCACGTCCGCCACCACGGCGGGCGGATGGTGAACTTCAGCCGGACACCCTCCATGTTCCAGAGGCCGTCGTTGTTCGAGCCGCGGACGCAAAAGACGTAATCGCCGGGGTTGAGATTGGTGTAGCTCGCGTAGCGCCGGGTGCCGCATTCGATCCAGTGGTCGTCGAAGCCTTCGAGCCGGTAGGCGTAGCGGTTTTTCTCCGGGACGGTGAAGTCGAGCGCGGCGAATTCGAACGAAAAGAAATTCTCCAGGTGGCTCAACGGACGGATGTGCGTGCCGTCGAAGTCTTCCACCGGCTTGTCGAAGATGCGGAATCCCGTGACGACGACCGGCGGCGCGTGGCGGTTGTCGGCGATGTTCTCCGGGCGGAAGGCGTTGAAGCCGTTGATGCCGCCGAAAAACATCTCGCCGCTCGGACTTTTGTAGTGCGCGTTGGTACTGAACTCGGTGCTCTGCACGCCGTCGTCGGGCGTGTAGGCGCGGAATGTGGTTGCTTTCGGATCGAAGCGGCAGAGACCGCCATAGGTACTGAGCCACATGTTTCCGGTGCGGTCTTCGAGAATCCCGGTCACGATATCGCTCGGCAGTCCCTCGGCGGTCGTCCAGTTGGTGAAGGTTTTGGTGGCCGGGTCGTCGAGCCGCGCGAGACCGCCGTTCAGTCCGACCCAGAGTTTCCCTCCGGAGTCGATCATCAGCGTGTACACCCGTGCGCTGCCGAGACTTTTCGGGTTGTTCGGGTCATGTTCGAAGCGTTCGAAGGTCTCGGTGGCCGGGTCGTAGCGGCAGACCCCGTTCGACGTGCCGATCCAGAGGCTGCCGTTCGCGTCTTCGGCGATCTGCCAGAGCTTGTTGTTGCTCAGGGTTTTCGGGTCGGCGGGATTGCTGTCGAAAATCCGCATGGCGCGGGTTTCCGGGTGGTAGCGGATCAGGCCGCGGTTCTCCATCGACAGCCAGAGATTTCCGCTCCGGTCGTAAAACAGGACCTGAACCGGTTTGTCCTTCATCACCTGGACCGGACTTTTCGGATCATCCGTCACATGCTCGACCTGTCCGGTTTTCGGATCGAACCGCTCCACGCCCTGCCCGGTGCCGAGCCAGAGGTGACCGGCCCGGTCGGGGACGATGGAGGAAACGGACCGTCCGCGGAAGAGGTCCGGGTTCTTCGCGTCGCCTTTCGGAATGGAAAACGCGCCGGTCCGGCGGTCGAACCGGTTGAAGCCGAGGGTCGTGGCGACCCAGAGCACGTCGGGAGATTCCTCGTAAAAGGCGAAAATGCTGTTTGAACTCAGGCTGTTCGGGTTCTTGGGGTCGTTTTTGTAGTGCGGGAAGCGCCGGGTGAAGCGGTCGATGGCGTTCAGCCCGTTGCGCGTTCCGGCCCAGATGATGCCGGAGCGGTCCTCGATGACGGCGCGGGTGGAATTCGCGCTCAGGCTCTCGGGATTGTCGGGGTTGTTGACGAAACGGAAAAACGTGCCCTCGGGCGTCCGCCGGTTGAGTCCGCTGGTGGTTCCGAACCAGAGATTTCCGCCGCGATCCTCGACCATGTCGCGAATGCGCCCGGGGGTCGGCGTTTTCGGGTCGTTTTCGACGCTCGGAAAGCGGGTAAAGGTCATGGTCGCCGGGTCGAGCCGGGTCAGCCCGTCGGTGCAGCCGACCCAGATGGTTCCGTCGCGCGCTTCGATCAGGGAGAAAATGTCGTTGCTGAACGGGCTGTTCGGGTTCTTCGGGTCGCTCGGAAAATGGGTGAAGCGTCCGTCCGGTTCGCGCCGGTCGAGTCCGGCACCCTCGGTGGCGATCCAGAGCCGCCCCTGCCGATCTTCGATGACGTCGCGGACGACGTTTTCGGCGAGGCTGTTCGGGTCGTTCGGGTCGTGGCGGAAGCCGGTGAACTCGCCGGTCGCGACATTCATCCGGAACAGCCCTTCCGGCGTGGCGATCCAGAGATTTCCGGCGCGATCTTCCCGGATGGCGTCCACGCGGGGGCTGCCGAGGCTTTTCGGATTGCGCGGATCGGGCTGGAAACGGGTGAAGGTGCCGGTCGCCCGGTCGAAGCGGTTGATGCCGCCGCCGTTGGTCCCGATCCAGAAGTTTCCGGCGCGGTCCTCGAAAATCGTGTGGACGTCGTTCGCGCTGATGGATTTCGGATTGCGCTGCGAATAGCGGTAGTGGGTGAACCCGTAGCCGTCGAAGCGGTTCAGGCCGTCCTGCGTGCCGAGCCAGAGATAGCCCTCGCGATCCTGATGGAGACACTGCACCGAAACCTGCGACAGCCCCTGCTCGATGGACCGCCGCCGGACCGCCACCGGCGGGTCGCTGCTCTGCCCGGACACGACGGGTCCCATCGCCAATGCCATGAGGCAGACGAGGATCAACCGAATCGACAGAAGTGTTCCGAAGCGATTCACAAACGGGAAGAAGAAGATTCGGGGTCAGAAAGACAGCGTGACACCTCCCATTTTCCACGGACGGAGGGTGTT
>JAAFHI010000851.1 GCA_013298335.1 Actinomycetota bacterium | reverse complement strand
CCGGCCCGGAATCCCGCGGTCCATCCGCACGAACGCAATCGTCTCGGCTTTCGGCAGCAGCGAGGTCACGTTTTCGGTCCAGACGCAGTAACTCGTGAACAGATCGTCGGAATTCTTCCGGCTGAGAGCCGAATAGGACGCCACGAACAGATCGCGCCCGGTCTGCTCGTGAATCGCTTCGAGCAGCGGTTTCTGCTCGCCGTAGGTGTCGAGTTCCTCGCGCAGCCGCAGATTCTTGAAAAGCTGGTACTGCGGATGGTCCTCCGGCAGTTGAAACGTCCGCCAGCGACGCTCGTCCACGTTCAGCACGACCGGAATCGAACTCACCGGACGCCCCGCCTCCTTCACCGCCGCGCAGAGTTGCGCCATCAGCCCGAGCCCCTCGACGTTTTCCGACCCGGTGACGATCAGGGTGTCGCGGTTCGGGGCCACCGCGACGTGGTCGCCCGCCACGTCGAGATGCCAGATCAGGTCGTGCAAAAAGAGCCGGGCCGCGTCGTGGTTGTCGCGCCACGGTGAAATGAACACCCCCGGCGCAAGTTCCTCGAACCGCCCCTTGCTGATGTTCCAGAGGTTGTCGCGGGCGGCCTCGAATGCCTCGTCAATCGTCACTCCCCACGTCTCGAACTGGTCCGGGCCGGTCATTTCCATGATGCTGTCGGGCAGATCGTAGACGAGGCCGACCGCGAGGTGGTCCGCCAGCGGACGGCGCGGCGACGCAAACGGTTTTTCCGTCCCCTCGATTTTCGTCCGCAGTTCCATCAGGCCGTAGTAGGCCGCGTCGCGGACCCGCGGCAGCAGATTCCCCTTGGCCTCGGCAAAGGTTTTCGGCAGTTCGAAATCGAGCCGCCCTGCCGTCCGGGCAAACCGCTCGAGCGCCTCCCGGCGCGCCTTGCGCGGCGTCGCCAGAAAATCGCGGAACATGTTGCCCAGCCAGAGTTTCGACGAGCCGCCGAGGTCGAGCCGGAAATCGTCCGGCACATACACGACCTCCCGCGCGATTCCCTGATCGCGCAGCGTCTCGATCATCAGTTCCGCGAAATCCTCCGGTGACGGTTTTCCGAACAATCGGCGAATGAGTTTCATGTGGCGTACTCCTTTCCCGGAATGCGTCAGGACCGCTCGGTCCCGCGCTTCCCGCGCGCTTTTTTCGGCGCGGACGGATTCAGGTCCACCGAGTAAAGCGTCATCGGCATCCCCGACCCGTTGTCGAACTCGGCCCCGGCGGCCACCCCGACGCGGGCGATCTCCTCGGGCGTTTCAAGCCGATCATACACCGCGAACATCGCCCCCAGCGCGTAGTCGCTTCCCGACCCGATGGCCCAGAACCGGCGGTACTCCGACACCGTCCGCCACCAGCCGACGCCGAAAATGCCGCTCGCGTTGGCAATCACGAAGGAAATCCGGCTCGCCTCGTATGGATCGTCGCCCTCCGGATCGGCGTTGAGGAAAAATTCCTTCTTCAAAATCGGGTGAATCTTGAGGAGCGAGTCGAAAATCGTGGCCTCGTTGTCGAAAATCAGCGATTTGGGGTGCTTGCGCGCCAGACTCGCCAGTACGCTCGCGTGGACCGCCGCCCCCGCGATGCCGACGAAATTCGCGCCGATTTTCTGAATCTTGTCGGATTGGGCATGGTAATCGTGCCCGAATTTCAGGCTGCCGTAGGTCGAGAGCGAGTCGGCGGCCATGACCGCCCGGTCGCCCTTTCTGACGATGACAATGGTTGACATAGGGGTGCGATGCACGTCCTCCCGTTCAAAATGCGAATTGTCATTATGAACGAGGAACGCCCGGCGATGAACGCGGCTCGGCGGAAGTCGAAAATCGCTGACCCAATCGGAGTTTGTGGGATGAATTTGCGGGACTGGAAACCCGCACGGAGGGTGTCCGCGGGTAGCCCCGGATGATGCGAGTCTTCGAGCGAATCCGGGGAAACAGCGGCCAACATTCATTCAAACCATTGAAACGAAATGATTTCCTACCCGGCTCCCCGACCCCGCAAAATCCGCCGGGTTCAGAAAATTCAATCAGTTACTCCTCCCGGAACGATGGTCGGGGTTTCTTCGGGAAGCCGGTACTGAAGCAGAAGATCCCGCGTTTCCGGGTCCAGGTCAAACGTCCTCGCCTTGCGGATGATGGGTTCCATATAGCCGTAAACCGGGGCCCTCGATCCGTCATAAAACCAGAGCGTGGCCCGGAGACTTCTGGCTCGAACCTGACGATCGGGTGAATCGAGACCGCTGGTCGCCGCTTCCTCGTACATCGCAAAGACGAGCCCCTCGTTGGCGTTGCCGCACCGGCGACTCCAGAAAATCAGGTGCGGTCGAAACTCGTACGAGCAGACCGACGGCCCGGTGCCCTGAATGTAGGCCAGAATCCGCCGCTCCGATTGCCGGACCAGATACACCTGATACAGCGCGAACAGCACCGGAAGGGCAAGCAGAAAGAAAATCGGCCCGTGAACCAGATGCCGCTTCAACTCGGGCCGCCCCTTGAATTCGTCAGCTTTGGTAAGCGCGACAAAGAAGGCCAGCGCAATGAACCAGAAAAAGAAAAGCGGTCCGGCGTGTTCGTAGGGCATGGGAAACCTCAAAACGGTCTTTTTTACTGGGTGATGCCG
>JAAFHI010000784.1 GCA_013298335.1 Actinomycetota bacterium | reverse complement strand
GAGGTCGAAAAACTGTTTCAGCAAGCCCTGGTCAAATTTGGCGTCGCGGTCCATTTCGGCGACTTTGGGGCGAATCTGTTCGCGGGCGAAGTCGGCGACGCTGTCGCGAAACATCCGTTCGTCTTCGGTGAGTTGGGTCAGCGCGGGAATGGCGTCGATGAGTTCGGGTGCGGCTTGTGCCATTGGATGAATGCTCCGTGAAAAGAAAGTGATGGATGAAAATTCGGGATTTCCGACGCCGCGGATGGGAAAGCGACGTTTTCAAGCGGGCGTCTGAATCCAAATGGGGAGTCCCGAGCGTGATTTATAGCACGCTCTTCCGCTTCCGCCATATCTGACGCTTGAAATTCAGCACGTTCATCCGTAAAAACGAATCAGCACATCCAAATCTCGCTATTCCACAAAAACAAGGGGGAAACCGACCGATGCCGAGTCATGTCGTCGCAATAATGGTTCGCCTGAAGGCCAAGCCGGGTTTCGAAGGCAAGGTCATCGGGGCCGTCCGCGCGCTCATCGAACCGACCCGTCAGAAACCGAACTGTCTCTATTACGACTTCCACCAGATGAACAACGATCCGACCGTTTTTCTCTCCTATGAGGTCTGGTCGAGTCTCCAGGATTTCGAAGAACATCTGAATTCGCCGTTCCTCGTCGCCATGCAGGAAGCCGCAGTCGAGTTTCTCGCCCAGCCGCTGCAATATACGGTCATGCGCTCGGTCGCGCCGACACCGGGCAGCGAAACCTTGCCCCTATAACTCAGGGGGATTCCCCGTGGAACAGAAACTCTATCAGGCCAAGCAGCACCTCTATAAGTATCAGCAGGCGTTGATTGCCACGCTGACCGACATCACGGGCCGACCGGTCGAGGCGATGTCGGTTTTCGAACCGGGCGTGGCCTACCCCGAGGGTTGGCAGTCGGTGGGTACGCTCGCGCTCTCCATCTGGGGTCTCGCGGCCTTCCAGGCGGACCGTTTCGACCGGCATCCGCAGTGGGAGGTCACGGCCAACGAGACGATCCGCTTCCTTTCGGCCCACTGCGCCAACTGCGGCGTGAAACATCCGCACAAACAGAAACGTTTTCTATGCGCCGACTGCAACGGCGCGCTCGATTCCTCCGCGCGCCGCCGCATCACCGAAACGGACGTGGCCCTCCAGGTCGCGGCCTACTTCGAGGACCTTCACGGTCCGACCGAAACGGAAGACGATCTGCCCGAATGAAACGCCCGACCCAGGATCCCCGCACCGGCGCGGTCACCTTCGAAGACCTCCCCGCGCCGACGCTGCAACCCGGCGGCGTCGTGGTCCGCGCCCACCTCTCCTTTCTTCATGTCGCAGCGCTGCTCCCGGCGGTCGAAATCGTCGAGCCCGTCCAGACCACCGCGCTCGCCAAGGCCGAGCCGAAGAAGGGGCTCGTCCGCCGGCTGTGGTCGTCGTTTCGCAGCGAAGGCATCAAAAGCGCCTACAACACGTTCTCCCGCCGGAATTTGCGGCTGAAATCCGTCGAGTATGCCGCGGTCGGAACGGTCACCGAAGCCGCGCCCGGCAGCCGGGTGAAAGTCGGCCAGCGGGTCGTCTGGACCGGCTACGGCACGTCGCTCCCCGCTCAACTGACCTTCGTGTCGCTCAACCGGTGCGTGGTCGTCCCGGAAAACATTCCCGATGAAACCGCGCTGCTGGCGCTTCCCGGCGGCATCGCCCTGCGCGCATTTCGGGCCGCCGACCCGCGCCTCGGCACGTCAATCGGCATTCTCGGCGACAATCTGGTTGGAAAACTCGTCGGAACGCTCGCCAGAACCGCCGGTTGCACCGTGATTTTCGTCGGCCCCGACAGCCAGCCCCGCCTGACACCCCAGTGGGACGCGGTTGTCGTCAGCGACGCCGAACTCGCCGAAAAACGCGGCGGACTCGTCGCCGCGGCGGTTGCGCCCGGCGGACGGGTCGTGGTCGCCACCAAAAACGTCCCGTCGGACCTCGTCACCGTCTGCCGGCGGCGCGAACTCCACCTCGTTCCGACCTGGGCGGGCGGCGGCGGACTGAGCGACCCGCTCGACGCCGAGAGCGAGCCCCGCCGGACGATGGAAGGGTTTCTCGAACTCGCGGCGAAACACCCGCTCGGCGACGAGTTCAAACCCGAACGGCTCGAATTCGATCAGGCCGACGGCGTGTTCGACGCCCTTTTTACCGAGGAAACACCGACCAATCGCCAGATCGTCGTCGTTTACCCCCAAACCGTCGCGGTCGTGCCCGCCGCGACCCGTTTTGATGTCGGCCAGACCCGCACCAAACTCGACGGCGGCATCGGGTTGAGCCTGCTGACCGATGCGCCAATGACCGAAAAGGCGCTGTTCAAGGAAATTGCGGGTCTGGATGAGGTCCGGCTCGTCGGGTTTATCCATCCCGAAGCCGCGACGGCCAAGGCGGTCGCCACGTCCCAGAACTTTGACTACGGCGCGACCAATTTTCAGGACGCCGTGTCCGACGGCAAAACCGACGCGGCCATCCTCATCGGCGGCGGCGACAGTTTCCCGGTTCTGAAGGCCCTGCTCGAAGCGCGCGTCTCGACGCTCGCGTTTGGCTTCCCCTTCGAGAGCGAAAACGACCTGCGCGACCTCGGCGACGCCGTCAGCACCGGGAACGCCCTGTTCTTACCTGGGTTTACGCGGCTTTTCGCCCCGGCCATCCGGGAACTTGAACGCCGCGTGGCGGAAGAAAAAGTGTTGTGGGTTTCGTTGAACGCGGTCGAGCCGCTCGGCCCCGACGCCGAATCGCTCGCCGAACGGATGCTCTTCCGCGCCGCCGAAGCGATTGCCCTCGCGTCGT
>JAAFHI010000097.1 GCA_013298335.1 Actinomycetota bacterium | reverse complement strand
TCACCGTCACCGGAACGAACTTCATCGGAACGACCGCGGTCGCCTTCAACGGCACGAACGCCTCCAGCTTCACCGTTGACAGCGACACCCAGATCACGGCGAACGTGCCGACCGGCGCGACCACCGGCACGATTTCGGTCACCAATCCGGCTGGAACCGGTACAAGTTCAGCCACCTTCACCGTTTTCCTGACGCCGAACGTTGCGAGCTTCACCCCGACGAGCGGCCCGGTCGGAACGTCCGTCACCATCACCGGAAATCACTTCACCGGAACGACTTCGGTCGCCTTCAACGGCACGAACGCTTCCGGTTTCACCATCGACAGCGATACCCAGATCACCGTCACCGTCCCGAACGGCGCGACCACCGGCACGATTTCGGTCACCAATCCGGCGGGAACGGGAACGAGCAGCGGAATCTTTACCGTGATTCAGCCGCCGACCATCACCGGCTTCACCCCGGCGAGCGGCCCGGTCGGAACCGTGGTAACCATCAGCGGAACGAGTTTCGATACCGTCACTTCGGTGAAATTCAACGGCGTTGAAGCCCTCTTCACCCTCAGTCCGCTGACCGGCCCCAGCGGACCGACCGAACCGGTCGGCGGCGTCCGCAACCCCGGCGGCGAGCCGGTTGCCAAGGGCGCCGGTCGGACCACCACCCGGCAGGCGGTCGGACCCCGCGGCGGCATGGTTGCCACTCCCAAAGTAGGGGCCATCCTCACGACGACCGTCCCGAACGGCGCCACCAGCGGGTTCATCACCGTCACCAACCCCGGCGGCACGGCGACCAGCGCCACGCCGTTCAGCGTACTCTTCCCGCCGGTCGTGACCAGTTTCACTCCTCAGCAGGGCCCGCCGGGCACGAGTGTCGTCATCACCGGCACGTTCTTCACCGGCGCGACGGGCGTGACCTTCGGCGGCGTTCCGGCCACGACCTTCACGGTCAATTCGCCGACCCAGATCACCGCCACCGTTCCGGCGAACGGCACCTCCGGGAAAATCGGCGTCACCACGCCGGACGGCTCCCGCCTGAGCGTCGGGACCTTCGTGGTCTGCGGGTACACGGTCGATCCGACCGCCTTCACCATCGGGGGAACGGGCGGCGACCGGAGTGTCACGGTGACGCCGTTCTCCGCCGCCAGTCCCCTGAGCAAGATCGGGGTGAAAGACGTTTCCCTCTGTTCATGGACGGCCGTGAGCAATTCACCGTTCATCACGATCCTGTCGGGCGCGACCGGCGTCGGCAACGGGACCGTGACCTTCCGGGTCGCTCCCTTCACCGGCACGGGAAGCCGGACCGGAAGCCTCACCGTCGCCGGTCAGACCGTGACCATCACGCAGCAATCCGGCCCCGCGCCGGGTGACTTCAACGCCGACCTTTCATCCGACCTCGTCTGGCGCAACGTCGCGACCGGGGCCAATTCAATCTGGCTCATGAACGGCACGGCCTTCAGCCAGAACATCGTCCTCGCGTCCTCGGAAGACTGCTGGTTCGTGGGCGGCGTGACCGATTTCACCGGCGACCTCCGTCCCGATATCCTCTGGCGCAACCAGACGATCACCGGGGCCAACGGTCTCTGGCGGTTCAGCGGAACGACGGTAGTCGAAGGACTGACCATCACCCCCAGCCAGCCGGACCTGAACTGGGCGATGAACTGCACGGCGGACTTCAACGCCGACGGCAAGGCCGACATCCTGTTCCGCAACACCCAGACCGGGGCGGCGGAAATCTGGCTGATGAACGGCCTGACCCGCACGTCGGTGGTACCGTTCAACGTGTCGGGCGTGACCTCGGGCGACCAGTACGTCGGGAGCGGCGACTTCAGCGGCGACGGGAAACCCGACCTGCTGATCCGCAATCAGGCGACCGGAACGCTGCGCGTCCTGACGCTTAACGGGACCGCCCCGACCGGAACGCTGACGATTCCGACGCTCAATTCGAACTGGTTCCCGTCGGCGGTCGGCGATTTCAATCAGGACGGACGTCCCGACATCGTCTGGCGCAACCAGACCGACGGGTCAAACGTGATCTGGCTGATGAACGGCACGACGCTTGTTCAGAGCGTGCCCTTCCTGGCGGTCACCGATACCAACTGGCGCATCGTCGGGCCGAAATAACCCGCGCGCGGGATGGACTCGGAACGGTGAACGGCGAATTTCCTTGCGAAGACGGAAGTCGGCGTTCATCGTTCCGCCCGCACCGACCATCTCCGATGACGACTTCCCGCAGGCGCTCCGGCCAATGCCGGTCCGCATTCCGGGATTTCCGGCGTCGTTTCTCCTTTCCGGAGGCTTGGAAATTTCAATGCACGGATTCAATTCCCTTATTCATCAGCGCAAGCACCGAGCGGGACTCCGGGCCATCGTCGCCTTCATCGCGGCGCTCTGGTTCGGTCTGGCCCCGATTGCCCCGGTCGTTCTGGCCCAGACCACTACGGGGACCATCCTCGGACTGGTCATTCAGGTGGACCTGAAAACGCCGGTACCGGGCTCGATCGTCCGCATCGTCAACAACGCCAACGGGTTGGCGCGGGTCACCCGCAGCGACGCCACCGGGACCTACCGGTTCGACCTGATTCTGCCCGGCGTCTACACCATCACCGCCACCGCCGACGGCTACAAACCCAACGCGATCCAGAACTTCATCGTCGAGGTCAACCGCGAGAAGGTCATCAAGCCGCCCCCGATCGTGCTCGATTCGACGACCGCTCCGGTCACGCAACCGCCGGTCAACCCGCCGACGGTGGCGACCCAGCCGAACACCCCGCCGCCGCCGCCGACCCAGGGCACGACGCAGGCCAATACCGCCGACCCGACCCTGCGTTCGAGCGCCACGGCTGAATTCATTCTTTCGCTGCCGCTGCGCGGCGTCCGCAACTTCGACAGTTTCGCCCTGCTTTCCCCCGGCGTCTCGCCGCCGCCCGCCTTTTTCGGCGCGAATGGCCCCGGCGTCGGATCGGAACTCGGCGGCGGCGACTTTGCCGTCAACGGGACCCGCCCGCGCGGCAACAACTACACCATCGACGGCTCCGACAATAACGACCAGGAAGTCGGCGGACGCCGCCGCGGCTACACCGCCACCGCCCCGCAAAGCATCGAAAGCCTCCGCGAATTCCAGATCACGACCCTCCTCTCCGACGTGGAAGCCGGGCGCAACGTCGGCGGCCAGGTCAACGTCGTTTCCCGCTCCGGGGAAAACACCGTTCACGGCGGGGTCTACAGCTTTCTGACCGATTCCCGGATTCAGGCCCGCGACGCCTTCGACTTCACGCCGAGCGGCGCCACCTTCCGGCCCGGCAAGAACGCCTTCACCCGCCACCAGTCCGGGGCCACCCTCGGCGGACCAATCGTCCGCAACCGGTGGCACTTCTTCGCCTCGGTCGAACGCCAGGACGTCAACCGGAGCCAGACGGTGAACTACGCCGTGCCGACCGCCGCCGAACGGGTCGCCGCCCTCGCGCTCAACCCCTCGCCCGCGACCAACCTGCTCGCCCCGGACGTGCTCGCGCTCTACCCGCTGCCCAACTTCGCGGGCGGGCCATTCGGCGTGAACAACTTTACGCAAGTCCTTCCGGCCAAAGGAAACGGGACGCTTTTCTCGATTCGCAGCGACTACCAGTTCGCCCCGTTCGGCAAACAGACGCTGCTGACCACCCGCTACAATCTTTCGGACGACGGCGGCCAGCTCGCCGCCATCGGAAACGCGATCAATTCGAGTATCGGGTCAGACACCCGGACGCAGAATTTCGCCCTCGATCTGACGACCCAGCTTTCCGACCGCTTCAGCAACGAATTCCGGTTCTCCTACGGACGCAACCGGCTCGGCTTCAACGAGGTCGCCGGAAGCCCCTTCATCTTCCAGTCGCGCAACATCGGCGTCGATCTGACCGGCGACGGCCAAACCGATGGCCGCACCGGCCCCCTCGGACGCCTTTCGGTCGCGCCCTACAGTTCCATCGGCGTCGATCCGGGCACGTTCCCGCAGGGTCGGACCGGCACGACTTTCCACTTCGCCGATACGTTTCTCTGGAATCACGGACGCGGATCGCTGAAATTCGGGGCCGACATCCGCCGGGTTACCTCCAACAGCTTCAACGACAAGGACTTCCGGCTCACGCTGTCCTACGCCCCGAATATTGTCATCGGTCCGAACGGAACACCCCGCTACGGCAGCGGCGCGGACTTCGTGGCGCTCGGCGTTCCGTCCGACCTGCGCCAGACCTTCGTGATTGATCCGGATTCCGACATCAACCTCCGGAACTACGAATACAACTTCTTCATCAACGAAACCTTTCGCATTCACCCGAGGGTCGTCATCAAGGGCGGTCTGCGGTATGAACTCAACACCGTGCCCACCGACACCCGCAACAATCGGTATGGTCGGGCATTCGACCTCAATCCGGGCAGCTTCCAGCCCCCGCCGGGCGGCCAGAACTTTTCGGCGTTCTTCAATGCGCTCAACAGTTACCAGGGATTCGTCGGTGGCCGGAGCCAGATTTTCGACCCCGACACCAACAACATTTCGGGCCGCGTCGGGGTGGCCTGGGACATCTTCGGCAACGGACGGACCGCGCTGCGCGCCGGATACGGCCTGTTCTACGACCCGATTCCGCTGACCGTCACCGCCCAGTCGCGCAACCTGTTCCCGGCCTCGGTCCAGACCAATTTCCGGTCGGGAGTGATCTTCGACGACATTCTGTCCGCCAATCCCTCCATTCGGAACTTCGGGCCCCGCTGCCAGGGCAATTTCCCGCCCTTCAGCCGCCTCGGTGGCAAAACCGGGTCAAGCTGTCCGCCGCTGATTCCCCCCGGCCAGATCGCGGCCTTTCTGAATGACGTTCTCGGTGCGGGAAATTTCGCCCTCGCCTTCACCCTGCCCCAGAAAAACATGCAGTCGGGGCGGGTCCACCAATACAGTGTTTCCATCGAGCATTCGTTCGCCGACCGCATCGTCGGGTCCATCGCCTACGTGGGAACGACCGGCTCAGGCTTCGTCCGTCCCGGCACGCCGAACGGCGGTTCGATTGCGCCGCTCTACTACTTCCTGCCGACCAGCACCGACCCGTTCGGCGGCGTACAGGTCGTCACCGAACGCAATGACGGCAACGTCGGGGCGATTTCCGGCTTCTCGTCGGACGCCACCTCGCGCTATCACGCCCTGCAAATCGCCGTCCGTCAGCGGTTCAACAGTGGACTCGCCTTCCAGTCGGCCTACACCTGGTCCCATTCCATCGACGCGATTTCGGACCTGTTCGACACCGCCGGAGGATACGCCAGAGCGCAGAACGAACTTGACCGCGACAACATCGTCCGGGCGGAACGCGGCGATTCATCCTTCGACGTCCGGCACCGGTTCACCACCGGCGTCCAGTATGAGCTGCCCTTCTACCGCGGACACCGCTTCCTCGGCGGCTGGCAGGTTTCGAGCATCGTGACCCTCCAGTCGGGTCAGCCCTACACCATCAACACGCTCGTGGACGCCAACCGCGACGGCAACCGGACCGACCGGCTCGACACCCTGACCGGACTCACCTTCCGCGATTCCGGCGTTCAGCGGGTCATCATCAACCCCGGCGTGAATCCGCTGTCGCTCACCGCGTTCAACCAACTGACGGGTCGCGACGGCTCGCTCGGACGCAACAGTTTCCGCTCGTCGGGCTTCGCGCTGGTCGACATGGCCTTCAACAAGCGGTTCAACTTCGGCGAGCGGTACGCGCTGTCCCTGCGCGCCGAAGTCTTCAACCTGTTCAACCGGACGCACTTCGGCATCCCGGTCCGCCTGCTGGAAGCGCCCGGTTTCGGACGCTCCACCGCCACCTCGGCCCCGCCCCGGCAGTTCCAGTTCGTCCTGAAGTTCGAGTTCTAGAAAACGGGAACACGAAGGCACAAAGACACAGAGACACAAAGCAGTACGACCTCTCTTTGTGCCTTCGTGTCTTTGTGCCTTCGTGTTCCGTCCAAAAAAAGGAGTGGCCCATGCGTTGTCCGCGATGTCTGCTGGTTCAACCCGAAGGCCAGCCGGCCTGCATCCAGTGCGGGATGCCTTTCCCCGGTTTCCAGGAAGTCATTCCGGATGAAGACCTTCCGGTCGGACCGATTGCGGTTTCGCGCAAGGGCTGGCAGGCGATCGCCATCGGGGCCGGACTGGCGCTGCCGCTGGTCGCCCTGCCCTTTTTCGGCTTTCTCGCCTTCCTGCTCCACCCGCTGATGACCATCGTCCACGAACTCGGCCATTCGATTGCCGGATGGCTGTTCGGCTACCCCTCGATTCCGGCGTTCGACTTCGTTTACGGCGGCGGGATGACGATCCACACGGGCCGTCAGTTCGGCCTGCTCTTTGTCATCTACCTGATTTTTGCGGGACTCTTTTACCGGTTTCGACACAACCGGCTGACCCTCGGCGTACTGGCCGGTCTGGCGGCGCTCCATGCCCTCCTCGCCTTCACCCGCTTTCACGACCTCATCATCCTGTTCATGGGACATGGCACGGAACTGATCATCTGTACCGTGTTTCTTTACCGGGCCATCAGCGGAACGTCGCTGGTTCACGAACTCGAACGGCCGATTTACGCTTTCCTCGGCTTCTTCATTCAGTTCTACGATTTGAAATTCGCGTTCCAGCTTCTGACCAGCCGTGAACACCAGGAAGACTACGCCGACGCCAAGGGTGGCGGTCACTGGATGGATTTCAGCCGAATTTCGGACGATTTTTTCCAGAGTCGGTTCCTGCTCGTCGTCCTGGCCTTCTTCCTGTTCTGCTTCCTTCCCCCGGTACTGGCTTTTCTCATCCACCGGTTCCGCAACCTGGTTTTCAACTTCGCCGAAAGCATGCTTGATCCTCATCCGGACGAGACGGACTGAATCAATCGTTGCATTTCCCGCAGGTTTTCTTCGACGGTGTCGGCAATGGGTCGTCCGCATGCTCCTCGAACCACCGTCTGACGGCTTCTTCCTTTGAAATACCGCCAGCCGCAAGAACCCGCTCGACCATTTTCGGGTTGCCGGTCAGCAGTGCCAGTTCAAGCGAGTTTGGCCCTCCTGCCGTGACACCGCTCGGTCTTACCCCGTAACGAAACAGCAGATCCACCATTTCAAAATCATTCCGCTCGATTGCTTCATCGAGCGACGGGGTCAACGCCGAGCGCGGGATGGCGAGCGCATCAGCATTCAGTAAAAGCCGCTCGACCATGTCCGTCAGCCCGGTCCGGGCGGCAACGCGAAAAAGGTCCCCGGTTTTAAAAAGGGATTCCCGCCCGGCCTCCAAGAGCACTTCGGGCAGCAGCCGTTCGAAACGGGCCGAGTGACCCCATTCAATGGCGAAACGAAACGCCATGACGGACGGAAGAACATCCCAATCCGGCAACCCGCCGTTGCACCCGATGGCCTCCGTGTGGCAGGCATCCATCGCTTCCAGACACCGTTCATATTCATCAAGATTTTCCGGCTGCTTTTTCAGGTACGAATACCCTCCATCATCGTTGCGCGTGAAGTTGGCCGGTGCGGTGTCGCGACAAACGTCACAGTCAAGACATCTCCAATCCACGAAAAACGGTCCCGCAGCGTTGTCCGGATAGCGTTCATTGGGATCAGCCATGGTTTTTCCTCGTTGGGTCCGGGAGTGAGGCCGTATTTTCATTCAGTGAATCCAACGGTTGAAAGGCCGACTCGCAAAAAAAAGCCGTCGGCCTTCTTTGGAAATCATTCATTTGAAACGGATTGCCCGTTTCGTTTGACCCATCGCTCAATCAGGAGCCACGTCAGAAAAAGAAAAATCGCGATGACGACGTGCCGGACGACAATGGCTCCCGCCCCGCCTCGGGACGCCACAAGCACCGCGTCGCCGACCGGCATGACCACCGCGACGAGTGAAAAAAGCGCGAGCGCGCGAAACCGGCGGGTGACGAGCAGCGAAAAGCCGAACAATCCGAGAAACAGGGCGCGAATGGCGTAGACCAGTACGAACGCATCGTGTTCCGGTCCGGCGAGCGGCGTGCCGTACGCGGCGGCGAAATGCACCGGGTTGATCGTCGCCCGGAGGGCATTGAACGTGATGTAGACGACGATGAACGTCGCCATCCAGATGCCGGGCGAACGCCACATAGAAGAACTTTTTGTGGAACCGGTTGAAGTGAGCGGTAAAGCTGTCATGGGAACTCCTTTTTCGAACGGTTAGAAGTAATGCGAGCGTTCGGGTTGAACGCCCGTCTTTCATTCAGACCATTCAAAAACGGGTTTGTGACCGGAAACCGGAGAAATTGAGATCAATCGACGGAAAAAGCGCTTCCGGCCAGCAACCGCCGGATTCCGTGAATGAAATCGTCCGGCGCGGCATAACGCGGATGCGACCGCATGACCGCCGCCGTCCGCCCGAGCGCGCGGAGTTCGTGCATCTCCGCAACGAAATCCCGACTCGGCCCGGTTCGGGGATGCCCGGCGA
>JAAFHI010001084.1:1035-2020 GCA_013298335.1 Actinomycetota bacterium | reverse complement strand
AGCAGGAACAGAATCGGGACGCCGATGGAAAAAAAGAGATTGCCGCCGGCGGCGACGCATCCGCAGACCATCAGAAAGCTGCCGAGGTACAGCGGATTCCGGGTCATCCGGTAGGGGCCGCGGACCGTCAGTTGCTGATCCTTGCGAAGATGACCTGAAGCCCAGCCCCGCAGGGCGGCCCCGATCAACCCGACGGCGAATCCATATATATAAAGGACGGGATTCGGTTTCGCGGTGATGAGAAAGAGGATCGCCACGACAAAACCCGCCGGAACCCGGATTTTCTGGGCGTAGTGGCGAAAATTCCGCGTCGGTTTTGGAACGGGCGGGGGCGCCCCGGTTTCAGAAGGCATGAGTTCGGTTTTCCATCCAGATTCGAACCCGGCACTCTACCCGCCGAAAACCGCTTCGCTCAAGTCGAAGTACCTTTTTCTTTGGGACGCCGGGATTTTTGGAATAGCTTCAGCCGGTCGACGGATTGAACCACCAGATTCATCTACCCTTCCGGAGTCGAAATCCTGCAATGTTACAGTCCTATTCCTTTTTACCGCTCGTTTACGAAAAACCGAAAGCCGAGCAGCTTGTCCGGAATTCATCGGAATTTGCCGAACGGCTGATCCGCCGCCGGACGGTTCGCGACTTTTCGGATGAACCGGTGCCGTTCGAGGTCATCGAAACCTGCATTCGCGCCGCCGCGCACGCGCCGTCGGGGGCGAATCAGCAGCCGTGGCACTTTGTGGTGGTCCGCGATCCGGAAATCAAACGGCGCATCCGCGTCGCGGCGGAGGCCGAGGAACGGGAAAATTACGAAAACCGTTTCCCGGATGACTGGCTCGACGCGCTCGCGCCGCTCGGAACCGATGCACACAAGCCGTTTCTGGAAACCGCGCCGTATCTGATCGTCGTTTTCAAGGCGGATTACGAAATCGCGCCGCCGAATGAACCGACCGGCGAGTCTCGCCACGTCAAACACTACTACGTGAAC
>JAAFHI010001084.1:0-1025 GCA_013298335.1 Actinomycetota bacterium | reverse complement strand
CACCCACACGCCGAACCCGATGCGGTTCCTGTCGGAAATCCTGGAACGCCCCAAAAACGAAAAACCGTTCCTGCTGATCCCGGTCGGATACCCCGCGCCCGACGCAAAAGTCCCCGATATCCGGAAAAAACCGCTCTCGGACGTGATGAATGTGCTGTAAGGCGGGAATTCCGGGAAAACAGGAAACCAATCGCCCTTCGATGCCGTCCTAAAAAATGAGCGTTCCTTTTGAGCGCATGTTTTTTCAGGAAAATTCAGCCTGGGAGGGTTAAAACAATGAGATTCCAATCACCAAAGTTCACGGTTTTTGCCGCGGCCATCCTTTTCTCGGTCGGTTCGATCTTCATCGGAAGCGCTTCGGCGAATTCTTTTCCGGATGCCGCGCGACCGAATGACGTTCGCAAGGCGTTGGTCACCTTGCCGTTTCTGTCGGTGTTCGACAATCTGACCTACACGGTCGTCGGCAACACGGTCGTTCTGGAAGGCCAGGTTACCCGACCGTCGCTCAGGAGCGATGCCGCCGCCTCGGTCCAGCGAATCAGAAATGTAACCACGGTCGTCAACAACATCGAAGTTTTGCCTCTTTCGCCGTTTGACGATCAAATCCGGCGTGAAGCCTACCGGCGGATCTACGGCGCGAGTGCGCTCAACAGATACGGGCTGAACCCGGTCGCCCCGATTCGCATCATCGTCAATCGCGGTCATCTGACGCTCGAAGGCGTGGTGGACAACCGGTTCGACTACAACATCGCGAACATGCAGGCGCGACAGGTGAGCAATGCCTTCAGCGTGACAAACAATCTCGTGATTACCAAGGAAACAAGGTAAGCGGTCCGAAGTGAACCGTTTTCAAGGTTCACGGCGGACGGGTTCCGAATCGGCGGGGCGGCGACCAATCGCGGTCGCTCGCCCCGTTTCACGTTTCAGCCCGATTGCGGGATTCGGAAAAAACACTGGTCCGACGATCGGGTTCGACGGTCACCGCCCGTCCCTTTTTCTTGGCAATCGTTCGTGAAAAGACCGGC
>JAAFHI010000609.1 GCA_013298335.1 Actinomycetota bacterium | reverse complement strand
TTCAGGCAGCGAACAATACCGTCGTGATGACGGGGATTCCGGCGGACCGGCGCGGCGTCGTTTCCGGCATCCTGAGCCTGTCGCGCAATCTCGGCCTCATTACCGGCGCATCGGTCATGGGCGCGGTGTTTTCGTTCGCTTCGGGGACGACCGAGGTGACTTCCGCGAGGCCCGAGGCGGTGGCCTTCGGGATGCGGGTCACCTTTATCGTCGCGGCATTTCTGATGACGGTCGCCGTGGCCCTGATGCTGGGTGGAATGAAGGCGGCGCGAAGTCATTCAGCGCGCGGATGAAGCCCCGGTTGCGAAGCGCAGACATCGCGAACGACGGCCCGCAGCCAGCGATGCGCCGGGTCGGCGTCGTGGCGGGGATGCCAGAGCAGACAGATGGGAATCTCGGGAACGGGGTAGGGCAGGGGGAACCCGTGCA
This sequence comes from Actinomycetota bacterium, assembly GCA_013298335.1. Taxonomy (GTDB): domain Bacteria; phylum Acidobacteriota; class Blastocatellia; order Chloracidobacteriales; family Chloracidobacteriaceae; genus JAAFHI01. The sequence goes on along the minus strand of JAAFHI010000609.1, from coordinate 3,054 downwards.
ATCCGTCGCGAAGATTTCCGGTGAGCCGTTCGGGAACGGTGGCGATGAGGTCCGACGACCGGGCCAGCGCGAGCGCTTCCGAAAAGCCCCCGACGATGACGGCAACCGTTCTTTTCAGACCGAAGGAGTCGAGGGCCTCGTCCATCGGTCCCCGGTCGAGACCCCGACGCGAGACCAGGATGTGGCCTCCGGCGGCGTATCGGGCGGGAGTCATGTCGCCGTCCGCGAGCGGATGTCCCGGGCGGACGACACCGATGAAGCGGTCACGGAAAAGGTTCTGGGCCCGGACTTCCGGCCCGAGGTTCGGACTGATGATGCCCGTTTCCAGATCGACCCGTCCGTCGCGCAGAAGTACGCTTTCCCTGTCCGGCTTGGGCACGAAGCACAGCCGCACGCCGGGCGCTTCCTCGGCGATACGGGCGATCAGTTCCGGGCCGAAGTTTTCGACGAAGCCTTCGCGGGTTCGCAGGGTGAAGGTGCGCACGAGCTTTTTCAGATCGAGCTGTTCGGTGGGACGCAGAACGTCCTCGACTTCCTGAACGAGCCTGCCGACCCGTTCGCGGAGTTCGAGCGCGCGCGGCGTGGGAACGAGGTTTCTTCCGGCCCGGACCAGCAGGGGATCGCCGGTCGTTTCGCGCAGGCGGGCCAGCGCCCGGCTCATCGCGGAAGGACTGAGTCGCAACCGTTTGGCCGCGCGCGCGACGCTGCCTTCGGCAAGAAGAACTTCGAGCGTGATCAGTAGATTGAAATCGGGACGCGCCATGCGCCGACCTTAGCACAGCCGGAATTGGTCCCGGTTGCGTGGCCTTCCCGGTGAGGGATTTTTCGGGAAACCGGTCCGATTTCCTCGATGCGGCAGGGGATGTTCAAGTGAAAACCGTCAACCGTCTTCGGCCCTGGATGCTCGTTTCCGCCGCGTGGATCCTTCCGGCGATGTTCGCCGGGGTCAACCGGAAAACAGGTCGAGGAGTAGCCGGATTCCAGCCGGATGGGTTCACTTCTGGTCCGATTCGCTGATTTCCGGAAGGATACTGCCGATGGTCGGCAGGTTTTCCTCGGTGGTGGAGAGGATTTGGGTCGGGGCTTCGTCGTCGCGCGGGTGAGTCGGGCCCGCCGGGGCCAGTGAATCGTAGGAAATCGCCACCGTCGCTGCCTCTTCATCGACCGGGTAGGCCGGGAAGGCTGACCCCGATCCGTGGGGTTGAGGTCTTCCGAGGGTGGAGACGTCGAGCGTTTCCTGATTGAGGGTATTTGACGGAAAACCTTCGACCGGTCCGGTGTCGTTGTCGTCCGCGTCGGCGAAGGCGGCGGCGACTGTCGAAAAGGACTCGCCGAATTCGCGCGCACTGGGCCGCTCCCCCGGCTTCTTCGCGAGCGCCCGCATGACGACCGCCTCGATGGCGGGCGGGATGCGCGGATTGAACTGGTGCATCGGCGGCGGCGGGTCGTTGAGGTGGCTCATGATGAGCCGGATGACGTTGTTTCCCGTCGCCTGAAACGGCACGTTTCCGCAGAGCATCTGATAGAGCATAACGCCGACGCTGTAGACGTCCGATTTCCCGTCGTACCGGTTGCCGTTGAGCCGTTCGGGCGCGATGTATTGCGGCGTGCCGATGACACCGCCCGTCCGGGTGAGCGCTCCGCCCTCGGTTTCGCCGGTGTCGTCGTCCATCAGTTTGGCGATGCCGAAATCCACCACCTTGACGACTTCGCCCGCGTCCGTCTGATGAAGGAAGACGTTGTCCGGCTTGATGTCGCGGTGAATGATGCCCGCCGCGTGGGCCGAGGCGAGCGCCTCGCAGACCGGGCGGATGATCCGGGCGGTGCGTTGCAGCGACAGGCGGCCTTTTTCGCGCAATTCCGTGTTCAGCGACGTCCCGATGAGCAGTTCCATCACGATATAGGCGATGCCGTCCGCTGAAATGCCCGAATCGAACACCCGTACCGCGTTCGGGTGGGTGACGCGACAGAGGGTGATGCCTTCGCGCCGGAACCGTTCGGCGGCCTCGACCGAATCGTTGCCCGCCATCGGGCGGAACACCTTCACCGCGATGGGCGTGTCGTCGGTCAGGTTCGTGCCACGAAAGACCACGCCGAAGCCGCCCGCGCCGATCTTGTCTCCCAAAAGGTACTTGTCCTCGATGACCGTGCCGGGCAGGGCATCGGCCAGTGCGAGGAACATCCGGTCGGCCTGGCGCTGGGCGGCTTCGATTTCCTCGATTTTTTTGTCGAGTTCGCGGTTCTTGCGTTCGATTTCCAGATTGGCCGCGGCGAGTTCGGAATTCTTCTTCTCGGTCTCGTTGAGCGCGGCGGCCAGTTCGACCCCGCGGAGGCGCAGAATCTCGGCGTCCTTTTCCTTGAGCGTCGCCTCGGCCTGCGCCGAGGCCTTTTCCTTGCGCAGCGAGTTGATGCGGTCGGCCAGACCGAGCGACAGGAGGATCACTTCGAGGGTCGAACCGAGCGCCATGCCGTGCCGGGTGAGGAAGGTGCTCGGAATGGTGCCGCCCGCGTGGAGGGCAAAAATCGTCGTCCCGACAAAGAGCATCGACATCGCCAGCAGGTAGAAGCGGGCGGGCCGGTAGCCGCTCAGAAAGGAAATCACCCCGACCGTGACGCAGAGAACGCTCCCACCGACGATGAGGGTGCCGGTGATGGGCGGCGAGTAGGTCTCGGGCAGCAGCAGCCCCGCCACCATGTTGAACACCGAGCAGAACACGCCAATGTTGAGGGCGAGATTGCACCGCGGGAGGCGTTCCGCCGTCGAGAGAAACGACTTGGTGAAGAACGACAGCCAGAGCGAGGTGAATCCGGCCAGAAAGGGAAGCGCGTGATTGTTCCACCAGACCAGATCGGGCCAGAAGTATTCGAACGATAGTCCGTCGAGCGAGAACACCGACAGTCCGAAACCCCCGATGTACAGCACGTAGAACAGATAGCTGCGGTCGCGGATCACCGCGAAGATGAACAGGTTGTAGACGATCATCACCAGCAGGATGCCGTAATACACCCCGAGGACGATCTGGTTGTTGTGGTCGTTGCGTTGAAACTGAGATC
>JAAFHI010000897.1 GCA_013298335.1 Actinomycetota bacterium | reverse complement strand
CGTTGATACCGTGGGCACGTTTACCGGAAAACCGGGACAGATCCTCGAATTCCGGCACGACAGCCCGGTACGAACCGTTCTTTTTCCGAATTTCGATGCCTTCCTCTCAACGCTCGCCGATTTTCTGACGCAGAACGAGTTTGAAGACGACGAGGAATTCTGGACTATCGACCCCGAGTTCATCGCCGAGTGGTACTCGGATTACCCGAAACAGTTCCAGGCCGGTCCGTCGGCGTAACCGAATCTCCCCGTCGCCCCGTTTTCTCCGGCAGGGACCGGTATGGAACCCCGAGCGTGAGCGAGGGAAGGAAAATGTCACGACTGACACCGATTGAAGTCGCGCTCCGGACGTTGGAAGGCAAACAACTTCCGCCCCGGTGTCGTATTGCTCCGGCGAGAGCGGTGGAAATTCTTCAAAATCGTACGAGACAGGATTTCGGAGCGAACGCAGCCAAGTGGCGGCAATGGGTTCGGCAAAACCCGGAGTGTCTGAAAACGTTTGAAAACGCTCCGTTTGTCTCCGGCACCATCATTTCGCTGGAGAAAAGCCCGGAATCGCTTTGCCGGGTCCGCCTTGATTCAGGAGACGAAGTGGAACTGCCGCTTGATGGCAACTTCATTCGCAACCTTCATCGAAAGTACGGGATGTACAACTTTCAACAGGGGCTTCGGGTGCGCGTTCGGGTGCTTGAAGCGGGATGCTCCCGGATTGTCGCCGTGGACAATCCCCCATTTTGTCCGGACGATGGAAATGCTTGATCTCAAAGACATTCGGATTGAACACATCAATAGCTCTGGCGGTTCGATCATGCGGCTCGTTCACGTCCCGACGGGTATTTTCCGAATCGCCAGGCCGCTGGAGGGCCGCAATCAGGTCCAGCTCCGAGATCATTTTCTAAAGGAAGTCGAGTGGGAACTGACAAGCCGCATATTCCCGCCGCCGCTCGCCCTCGAACGCCTCGACCGTGCGATTCGGGAACGCCGTCCGGTGTACGCCTTCGCGCTGAACCGTGGTGCATCCGAGGAACAACTCGCCGAGGCGGAAGCTGGACTGCAACGTCCGTTACCCGATGATTTGAAGCATTTTTTCCGGTGGCGGAACGGCCAGCAGCGAGGGGCATCTTTCTGCAACGCATACAAACTGATGGACTTGAATGTCGTCGCCGAATTATGGCGGCGGCTTTCGGAATTCCACGATGGCGGCGGGTTCGACCATTCCGACTGGTGGAGTTCCGGATGGATTCCGTTCCTTACCCGGAAGAACCGCGATTTTCTGTGTCTCGATCTGAACGGCACATTTTCCGCCAAGCCGGGGCAGATCATCGAGTTCCGGCACGACAGCCCGGACCGGACCGTCCTTTTTCCGAATTTCAGCGTTTTTCTTTCAACGGTCGCCGATTTTCTGGAAAAGGCCACATTTGAAGACGAAAATGAATCCCTGATTATTCCGGACGACTTCATTTCTGTGCGCCATCCCGGTTTCCCAAGACGTTTTCAGGCCGGTCCGCCCACGTAACCAAGTTCCCGTCGCCCCGTTTTCTCCGGCAGGGACCGGTATGGAACCCCGAGCGTCAGCCAGGGATGGAAGAAACTATGGAGAATTTCCCATGTGCATGTTTTCAGGCCCTGTCGGACGGGTTTCCCAAACCCGTATTTTCGCCCGACCGGATAACGGGCGGCAGTTTCTGGTCTATGAGATGAGACTCGACGCGCCGACCGAAGTGGCAATGGTCCTGCCGCTGCCGCTCGCCCCCGGCGCGGACGAATCGGCCATTCGGTTCATTGACCTTTCCGACTACTCAAACTTTTTCGGCGATCTTGAAAAATGCTTTCCGGCACCTCAACCCGCGTTGCGGTCACGCGGAGCATTTGCTGCCCCGGCCCGGCAAACACTTGAAGTTGTCCGGGTCGGATCGTTTGAAGCCTCGGTCGTGCCAACCCTGGCCGATTTCGACCGCCTGGACGCCCGGTTTCGACTTTCCGACGACATCTGGAAGCAGCTTCCGCAGTATCACGACTTCGGATTCGCCGTGTTCAAGTTCCGCGAAGGCCACAATCACGCGCATCCGATGGCGTTTTCTTTTACAACCCGCCATCCCGACAAGGCTTTTTTCCCGCTGGTTCATGTTCACGACGGCGCCGTGTATCGGAAAGCGGAATTTGACCACACGCTTTTTCTTCAAAACGCCGAAATGCGCCTCGACTGGGGCCGCAGCACGGTCCCGGTAACGAAGGCGATGGACCTCGCCAATCCGCTCAAGGGCGACCGGACGCGCGGCATCGTGTCGCCCACGCTCGACGTTCACCGGCTGGTGATGGCCGGAAAGTACATGAATAAAGATGTCGTAGTCTGAAAACTCTCCGGCCAGGACCGGTATGGAACCCCGAGCGTGAGCGAGGGATGGAAAAAGGAGAAAAACCCATGCTCGAACTTCGCCCGAACTGCGAATGCTGCGACCGCGACC
>JAAFHI010000652.1 GCA_013298335.1 Actinomycetota bacterium | reverse complement strand
CCACCGTCACGATGTACAGCAGATAGGCCCACCAGCGTTTCCACGGCGGCGGCACGACCACCAGGCGAATCATCGTCCCTTCTTCATTCCACACGCCGTCACCGTTCGAGCCTTTGACGCGAAAAACATAGGTCCCGCCGTCGAGGTTCGTGTAGGTCGCGGTCCGCTGCGTGCCGGCGGGAATCCAGCCCGCGTCGAAGCCTTCGAGCTTGAAGGCGTAGCGGTTCTTGCGCGGGTCGGTGAAACACAGCGACGCGAATTCGAACGTGACGAAATTGTCGCGCCAGTTCACGACGATTTCACGGGTCTCGGTAATCGCCCGGTCGAGTTTGGCCGGCTGGTTGAATTTCAGGAAACCGGTGATGACGATCGGCGGCACGTAGGTACTGTCGGCGACCCGTTCGGGCCGGAACGAATTGAACCCCTTCACGCCCCCGAAGAACATTTCGCCGTCGCGCGCCCGGAACGCCGCGCCCGAGCAGAACTCGTTGCTCTGAAGTCCGTCGGCATTGTCGTAGTTGCGGAAAGCCCGCCGCGCCGAATCGAAGCGGCTGATACCGTGATTGGTGCTGATCCAGAGATTTCCGGCGGCGTCTTCGAGAATGCCGAGGATGAGGTCGTTCGGCAATCCCTGCGGTTTTCGGAACGCCTCGAACCGCTCCGTGAGCGCGTCAAAACGGTTCAGGCCGCCGTTGCTCGTTCCGATCCAGAGAATCCCCGCCCGGTCGACCAGCAGCGCCCAGATGGTGTTGTCGCTGATGGAACCGGGGTTCTTCGGATCGTTCCGATACGCCTTGAATTCATTTTTGGACGGGTTGAAGCGGACCAGCCCGCCGCTGTAGGACCCAAGCCAGAGCGTGCCGTTGGCGTCCTCGCACATCGTCCGCACATCGTCGGGGATGATCGAGTTCGGGTCGTTCGGCGGACGGCGAAACGTCGTGAACCCGTCGGTCGCGCGGTCGTAACGGCAGATGCCGCCGCCCCGCGTACACACCCACAGATTCCCGGCCCGATCCTCGAACAGTCCGCGAATCGCATTCGAGCTGACGGTCCGCGGGTCTTTCGCATCGGCGCGATAGGTCTTGAAGACATCCGCCTTCGCGTCATACCGGCAGAGGCCCTCGTTGCGCGTTCCCGCCCAGAGCGTACCGGTCCGGTCAACCAGCACGGCGAGAACGGTGTTGCCGCTCAGACTCCCCGGATTGTTCGCGTCGTGGCGGTAGGTCCGATAGCTCTCGCGAGCCCGGTCGTAACGCGCCAGACCGTCGTCCGTGCCGATCCACATTGGGCCCGCCGGGTCTTCGGCAAACGACCAGACGAAATCGCTGCACAGCGCGTCGGGACGGGTCGCATCGCGGCGGTGCGTCACGAACCGCTCGATGTCGGGGTTGTAAATGCAGAGCCCGCCGCCGAACGCCCCCACCCACAACAGGCCCTGCCGGTCCACGAGCAGCGATTGCAGGTCATTCGCCGACAGACTTTCGGCCTGCATCGGATTCGAACGGAAGGAATCGAAACCGCCGCCCGCGCGGTTGAAGCGCGACAGGCCACCGTCGGTCGCGACCCAGATCCGTCCGGCGAAATCCGCGACGATGGAACGCACCGTGTTTCCGGCCAGACTGCGCGGGTCGGCGGCGTCATGGCGGAAGGCCGAAAACGTCTGGGTTGCCGGGTCGTACTGCCCCAGTCCCTTTTCAGTTCCGACCCACACACCGTCGCGGGTGGCCGTCACCGCCAGAATGTCGTTACTCGGCACGGCCTTCGGATTCGCTGCATCGGCCACGAAGGAGCGGTACGTGTCGGCGGGGCGATCCCAGCGGTGCAGCCCGCCGGTCTCGGTCCCGAACCAGACGCCGCCCGCGCCGTCTTCGGCGATGGCCTGCACGACGCCGTGAACCAGTGCCGGCGGTGCGGACGTTTCATCCAGTCGGATGAAGGCATCCGCGCCCGCGTCATACCGACAGAGGCCATGATTGGTCCCGATCCAGAGCGTTCCGGCGCGATCCTCGAACAGGGCCCGGATGCTGCCGCCGGGCAGTGCGCGCGGATCGTTCGGACCGGCGGCATACATGCGGAACGTTTCGGTATTGCGGTCGAAGCGGCAGAGGCCGTTCGCGAAGGTCCCGACCCAGAGCGTCCCGGCGCGGTCCTCGCAGATGGCGCGAACGTCGTTGTCCGCGAGCGAACCCGTATCCCCCGCTTCGTTCCGGAAGATTTTGAAGGTGTAGCCGTCGTAGCGATTGAGGCCGTCCTGCGTACCGGCCCAGAGAAAACCGGCGCGATCCTGAAGCAGACACTGGGCCCCGGCCTGCGAGAGTCCGTCATCGAGGCCGACCCGCCGAAATCGGGGCGCGGTTTCCTGTGCCGTCACGGACGAAACAAGAAAAGTCCAGACGACCGCGATCATCGGCAAGAGGATGAACCGGGCGAGCGTTCTCGAAATTGTGGCGGACATTGCGAATCGGGCGAACGGATGAAGAACATCGAGCCTTGATTCCCCACTCTGCATGGCGCGTCGCCTTTTGACAACGGAAATTTCGATTCCGTACCCCGTCGTTTGACAAAGGACAAAGGCCGTAACTACAACTGGGTCGAACTTTGGCCTCAACGAAAAACTCGTCATGACCGACAACAATTCCCCGCAACTGGTGACGGAGATCTGGAATGAACTTCTGCGTGCAGTTCCGCAACGTCGCGATCCGTTTCACTCGCCGGTCGTCGCCTCCGCCGGAACGCACGGCGTGGACGCCCGCGTGGTCATCCTCCGCCGGGTGACGCCGGAACGTCGCGAACTCACCTTCCACACCGACATCCGCGGGCAGAAAATCGCCGATTTCCAGCAAACTCCCGAACTGGCGTGGGTGTTTTACGACCCGGCGCGAAAACTACAAATCCGCGCCAAGGGAACACTGCGCGTCCACACGCAGGACGACATTACCCGCGCTGCCTGGGAAACGACGAAGCTGATGAGCCGACGGGCCTATCTGACGGAATTCGGGTCGGGGACGGTTCTCGACCAGCCACAGTCGGGACTCTCACCCGAGATGGAGGACCGGAGTCCGACGCTGGCGGAAAGCGAGGCCGGATACGCCAACTTCGCCGTCTGCGTCACGACCGTGACCCGGCTGGAACGGCTGCATCTCGCCGCCCGCGGGCATCAGCGCGCCGTTTTCAACTGGAACGTTGAAAAGTTTGAGGGGGCTTGGCTGGCCCCGTGAAAGAGTCTGGGGAGTCTGGGGAGTCTGGGGAGTCTGGGGAGTCTGGG
>JAAFHI010000470.1 GCA_013298335.1 Actinomycetota bacterium | reverse complement strand
GCCCGCCGCCGTCCCGAACTGGTTGTACGCCCCCAGACGGTACAGCCCCGGAATCATGGTGATCTCAAGCGACCCGTCCGGGTTGGTGAGACTTTCAAAATACCCTTTTAACGGGTTTGACGCCGGGTCCGGGTCGATTAGGCCGAAGGAAGCCTTGCGGTATTCCCCGCCCACCAAACTCGGAACGGAATATTTGACGGTACCGACCACGGGGGTCCCGTCATCCTGACGAATCCGCAATTTGAGCTTGGCCGGATTGAACACCACGTTGCGGGTCACCGTCTGGTTCGGGGCTACTTCGACATCCACGTTGGCGAAGTGACCGGCCTGATTGCCGACATACCGAACCGTGTAGCCGACTCCAGAGGGAACCCCTTCAAGTCGGTAATACCCCGAACCGTCGGTGCGAATCGGGATCGGTTGCCGCTCGATGGGCGGCAGTTCCAGATCTAAGGTGTATGGGTGCAGTCCGTCGTAGGTGACCAGAACGCCGCTCACCGGGACTTCCGTCCCGTTGACCATCTTCCTGACATAGCCCTCGATGACACCGGGCGCGAGCGGACGCCGAATCGTCAGCGCCACGTTCGAGTTGGTCTGACCCGCCAGGACCTGAATCCGCCCCCCGGCCTTGAACCCGGTCGCGTTTTCCGTCCCCTCGATGTCGTGGGTCCCCTGGGGCACCGCCCGAATCAGAAACGAGCCATCCGGATTGGTTCTCACGCCACGCCCGGCGCAATTCACGATTCCGGCCAGTCCATTTCCGGCGTCGTCGCGCAGGAATCCCGATACGTCGCCGTACCCCTTGAGCGTCAGAACCAGACCGGTCGCCACCGGATTGAGCGGCGTTACCGTAAATGGGCGCCAATCGACCGGCCTCAGAAAATCGTTGACCGCCGGGTCAGGCGTCGAGACGTTGAGTTGCTCCAGTGGAAGACCTGGAATAGAGAATTTGCCCTCATTGTCGGTGTAGGCGTATCCGACGATTTCACCGACCGGCCCCAAGCCCCCGGGGCGACTCGCCACCACCAGACGACCCCGCGAAAGCGCACCCGTCGCTTCCCTGACCTCGCCCCGCGCGGTTCCGGAGTTTTCACGTAAAACGAGTCTCACGGTGGCCGTCGCGTTCGGACCGTCGATGAAACCGGCGGCAAATCCGAACGGACGCGGCGCGTTGCCGACCACCGCCTGGGCCTTTACGGCCAGACTTCCCACGGGGAGGTCATTGACCAGAAAAGCCCCGGTCTCGTCCGCCTGCACAACTTTGGAGGCCATCGGATCAAGCGATGGCGTGACCTGAACGAATGCGCGGGGAGAGGGCGAACCGTTCTGATTGACGATCGTACCCTGAACCCGGCCACGGGCGAGAAACACGATATCCGGCGTCAGGTTCTGACCCTGAAAGGCAACAAATCCGGAAATTCCTTTTTCGGCGCGGGTTGTCGGGTTGACGGTCGAGAAGACCGGCCCGTTGGAACAGTCGTTATTGCGGACATAATCAAACGAAAACCGGCCTTCCGCGTCGGTGACGGCCAAGCCGAGAAGCTCGCCGTTAAAAAGGGGTTTGCACAATTCGTTTGGCTTGATGCAGGAAACCTTGGCTCCCACAACGGGCGAACCGTCCCCGTTGAGCACCCGACCGGTAGCGAAACCGCCCGCGGGTTGGCCCAGGGGCGAAACCGTCATCCGGATCGGAAGCGGCGCGGCCAGGGAAAGGTTTTGAAATCCCGCATCCGTCGCGCCCGTGATGGAAAGCGTGCGGTTGACGAAGGGTCCGATGGGGGCATCAAGTTTGATGAAGACGAAGCGCTTTCCGTAGTTCGGAATCGCTCCTGTGACGTTGACCGATCCGACCACGCGCTCGTTCGGGTTGGAAACAAGTTCCCCTCCCCCAAGCCGGAAGCGGGATTGGGCGGCGGCGGCTGTCGTCAGTGTCAGGGAGCTTTCGGACATCGGCTTGTTGAAAAGCACTCCGATGAGTCGGCCGTAGTCGTCCCCACCTTCCAGAACCTGATTGGTGACCTGACGGACTTCCGTAACCGACGGTGACGGCTCGGAAACCATTTCCACGAGCGCAAGCGGTCCGACGATTGAAAATGAACCGTTCTGAAAGACTTCAAGCCGCGGAACGTCGTTTGAAAAAGGGCGGATGACGATCCGGTGGCGCGACCCGGCTGAAACCGGGACGCTCCCCGTGTAGCGGTTGTACTTCCGACCGCCGACAATTGGCACAGCCACCGAGAATTCCGCCAAACCCGCGCCGACGCCGTTCACGTCGAGCGACCAAAAGCCGTTCACCGGGTTCGTCGCCCAGAGCATTTGACCCGAGGTGGGAAGCGACTCGGTCGCCTGACCTGGATCAACGGCCCGCAAATCCGAGACACCGGCTTGTGGGATGTCCCCGGTCCGGGCAGTACCGGGACCGAACCCAGTCGTTTTTCCCGAAGGATCGGTCCAGCCCGAACGAACGAGGGTCGCGCCGTCCGGCTGGGTGACGAACGCCGACAGAAAACCGTCACGAGGGGATTCCCCCTCAATCAGATTCCGATGGAGATTGGCCACCCCGACCATTGTCCCAAGACCGCTCGCGTCTCCGCAGGCCGGGGTCGTCGGAAGGGTCGTCACCCCCAGAAGCCTTCTCCGATAGTAGCCGCCGAGACCGTCGTGCCAGCCGTTGCCCGAAAGTGTCTTCTGGAGCACTTCGGCGAATCCGGGACTCACCGTCTCGTCATCCACGCCCACCCAATCCCTGGAAAGCGTAGCGAGCGAAACGTCCAGCGGTTCCCCGAACTGGACCCGCAGGCCCGCAATACCCACATCCACTGCGCGCCGGATGACGGTCGCCTTTGAAATCGGGGTCACGCCGTCGGGCAGCGCGTATCGGGGCGTTGTCGCCACGCTCCACGCCTGACCCAGGGTCGCGCGCGCGGCGTCAAGCACATCCGGCGAAAGATAGCAGGCGTTGTCGGGAAGAATGAGTGAATCCGGAGAGAGCGGCACGTTGCGGTCGCCCACGCCCGTTACGAGCGTCAGCCCGGCGGTGAGTCCGTTTCCGACTTTCACATATGAAGCCGTGACCTGCCCCGTCACGCCGGCCCGAAGCCGCCATTTGATGGTCCCGGACTGTCCCGGAAGGATGGTCGTCGGGAAATCGCGGCGACCGGTGTCGCCCGGAAGGAGCGTCGCGCCGGAAATCGAGTTCGGGGGAAGCGCCGCGAACGCCCCCGTGATGTTGGCCTGACCGGTATTCAACACCGTCATGGCCAGGTCGTATTCCTGCCCGGCGCGGACCACCCCTGGATGGGTGAAGGTCGTGGCAAAAGTCCGGTCACGCACCAGAACCGCGCCCCGGGCCGTTCCTGAAATTTGCGCCGTGCGGCCGTTCGTCAATCCCGTCAGGGTTCCCTGAAGGTCGAAATCAACCGTGTGAAGCCCCTCGGTCAAGCCCTCGACGAGGAACTTGGCCTGTCCGGTTTTGCCCGCCGCCAGAAAATCCTCGTCGTCGGGCGTTCCCGGCTGGTTGTCCGGCCCCAGTCCCATCACCGATTTTTCGGTCACGACGCCGAGCCCCTGAACCGAGGGTACCCTGAGCGAGCCGTCCGTCGGCAGCTTGACCTTTGCGGTCAGATTTCGGACGACGAGATTTGACCCGGCTGGCGAACCATTCGCCACGATGACAATGGCCTCAAAAAACTGGTTCAAAAAGCCGACGCGACCGGGAAAGACCACCAGTCCCGGTACTTTAATTCTCCCATCTTTGTCCCCTCCCAGGCCCTGACTGTCGGGAAGCCAATAATCGGGATCGCCCCCCCCACCGGTCTGGATGTCGAGCATCACCGGCTGGACATCCGGTACAAGGACCTGATCGTTTGGAAGCGTCGGAGTTCCAACAATCGGCGTCGGAGGGATTCCCGGACTGTTTGGCGGAAAGGCCACCGGAATTTTGACTTCGACGCCATTTGCCTGGGTACCCAGAGCCAGGGTGAAATTGAAAAATTGGTAGGAATTGTCCGTAATCTGAATGCCCGACCTGACGATCTCGTCGTAGGTCATCTCCCGAACGCGGACATCAGTAATGAGCAACTGCTCGATGACCGACACGACGCAGGCGTCGGGCGTCACGGAGGCAACGGTCGGCGCGCCCTGCCCGCCGATGTCCACCACCCGCAGGTTC
>JAAFHI010000447.1 GCA_013298335.1 Actinomycetota bacterium | reverse complement strand
CTCGCGGTTTCCAACGGCTGCGTCGCCTCGGTGGCCGACCTGATCGGCGAAATCCAGCGCGCGGGCAAAACGGCGGGCGATTTCAGCCGCATCGTGGAAGAACGTATCCGGCGGTCGGAGGAAAGCAAGCCCGAGCCCGGCGGGTCACCCGAACGCGCGCCGAGCGCGACGGGAAACGTCTACGGCTACGAACGCGACGTCGCGCTGATCGGCGAGTGCTACCAGCAGGCCCTCCACGCCTGCGAACTGACCGAGGTCAACGAGGATCACCTGCGGACGCTCGAAGCCCTGACCGGCGAGGCCGACGGACTTCCCTGCCGGACGCCCTACATCGAACCGGTGACGCTGCTCGTGGTGGACGGGTTCTACGATTTCACCCCGGCGCAGGGCGAGATTCTCAAGCGGCTCATCGCCCGTATCCCCAATGTCATCTTCAACTTCGACTATGAAGCACTGAATCCTGAAGTCTTCAATCCGATTGCCGAAACGGTCGAGCACGTCGAGGGGATGGGGGCCGAATTCCAGCGGGTGAATTTCCACGACAGCGTTCCGACGGCCCGCCACGTCGAGATGGTTCCAATGGCGGAGGGACTGGAGCGGCTGCGGTTCGCGCTGTTCAATCCCGACTGGGTCGCGCCCGACGCCGCCGACGTCGCGATTTCCGAAACGGTCGGGCCGGTGTTTCTCATCGAAGCCCCCGACACCGAGCGCGAACTCCGCAAGGTCGCCAAACTCATCAAGAAACACGTCGCGGAGGATGGATTTTCACCGGACGACATCGCGGTCGTGGTCCGGGAGAAAAGTTCCTACGCTTCGGAAATCCGGCGCGTGTTCGGCGAGGAGGGCATCGCCTTTTCGCTCGACGAGCGGATGCCCATTTCCGACATTCCGGCGGTGCGGGCGGTCCGCAAGCTGCTCGACGCGGCGGCGTCCCGGCGCGAGTCCGACCGAACCGGCAAAACGCCGCACATTCCGATCGGAAAAATCGTCGGCGCGCTGAAAAGCGACTACTTCACGATTCCCGGCCACGACGAACTGACCGGCGACGAAATCGAAAATGTGGTCGCCTTCGTCGGCGGCCAGCTTCACCTCGACGACTGGGTGAAACGGGCGGCGCGGCTGCTCGGAAAGCCCGAAAGCGAACTCGAATCCGGGCCGCCCCCGGCGGTTCAGCTTTCCCTGCTCGAAGATTCGGGGCTGGCCGAGGCCGCGCCGGACAATCTTGAGGAAGTGTCGGACGGCATGGATGAAGACGACGTCGGACGCGTGCGCGTCCGGGCCGACGCGGTCGAGCCGCGCCACATCGAACTCGCCGCCCGCGCGCTGATCGCCTTCGGGAAAGTACTCCTCACGATTCCGTTCGAAAGCGACCCGGTCGACCTCGGTCGCGGGCTGTTCGCGGCGCTCGACACGCTCGGCCTTGAAAGCGGGCTGAAGCGCGCCGTTCGCGCGGCGCAGGCGGAATCGGAAAAAACGCTGCGGGCCACGCTCGACGTCCGCGGGTGCGAATCGCTCCACCGGGCGGTGCGCGCCGTGCAGGACGCCGTCGCCTTTGCCCAGCGGGGCATCTTCGGCGTCTTCGGCGAACCGGCCACCGAGGCGGCGACGACCCTTTCGCTGACGGAATTTCGCGATGAAATCGGACGCTCGCTCGAAATCGTCAGCCTGCGCGTCCAGCCGGAGACCTTCGGCGCGGTGCGGGTGCTGGAAGTGACCGACATGCGCGGCCTGCACTTCCCCATCGTCTTTCAACTCGGCATGGTCGAAGGCACGTTCCCGATGCGCGGCAAGGGCGACTGGATCTACCCCGCCGCCGAGCGCGAGCAGTTGAAGGAATACGGGCTGACACTCGAAGACATTTCCCCGGCCACGATCCGCAAGGAAGAGCACTATTTCTATCAGGTCACCTGCCGCGCCACCGAACGCCTCTATCTGACGCGGCCCGACGCCGACAGCATGGAAACGGAAACCGTCGAATCCTATTTTCTGGAAGAAATCCGGCGGGCGTTCCCGGTCCGCTTCGGCGAGGACAGCCCGAACATCCTCAGATCGCCGAAGGGCTACGACGGGAGCTTTCTGCCGGAAGCCTCGACCGCCCGCGAACTCGTCCGGGCCGTCGCCGCCGCCGAAAACCGGCGCGAGCGCGGCGAAGTCGTCCTTTTCCATGAGTCGGTGGTGTTCGATTCGGACGTTCTGAACGACGCCGAAAAGGTCGAAATCCTGTTCAAACATTCACTCAAGGCGGAATACCTGAAACCCGGCGCGAACCGGCGGCTCGGAATCGAGAAATTCCGGACCGGCGTCGAGTTCACGCCCTTCGACGGACGGATCGAAGCCGACGACCTGCGGATCGGGCTCGCCGACCGGTTCGGGCCGGCGCGGATTTTCAGCGCGACCGAGATGAACGAGTTCGGAAACTGCGCCTACCGGTTCTTCGCCGCGCGCGTGCTGCGGCTGCGCCCGCGCGTCACCGCCGCGCTCGACCTCCAGAATCAGGACCGCGGCCTTTTACTGCACGAAATCCTGCGCGATTTCTTCGTGAAATTCGGCGGAATCAACGGCTCGCCCAAGCGGGAAACGCTTTCCGAACGCCTGAAAACGGCGGCGGACGGCGTTTTCGAGCGGTTCGAACTGAAACTGCCGCCGCTCAACCCGAAACTCTGGGACATCGAAAAATCGGTCCTGCTGCTGCAACTCGAACGGCTGCTCGATTACGAAATCGACCTCGAAGGGTCCGCCGCGTCGCCGCTCCGGCAGAAACACGCCGAACTCGCCTTCGGAATGGGCGGCAGGAACGCCGACCGCGATTCGGTCGCCGAACCGCTCGTCCTCGAAAACCCGGTGGGCGAACGGCTCCGGCTGCGCGGCCAGATCGACCGGGTGGACGCCTCCGGCGACGGCAAACTGCTTGCCTACGACTACAAAACCTCGAAAGGGCCGTCGCTGACCGACATGCGCGAGGGCCGCGACGTCCAGCTCGCGATCTATCTCGAAGCGCTGGAAAAACTCTTCACGCGCGACG
This sequence comes from Actinomycetota bacterium, assembly GCA_013298335.1. Lineage (GTDB taxonomy): Bacteria > Acidobacteriota > Blastocatellia > Chloracidobacteriales > Chloracidobacteriaceae > JAAFHI01. The sequence continues at coordinate 1,285 of JAAFHI010000447.1, read as the reverse complement.
GCGAGGAAGTCATCGGCGGCGGGTACTACACCCTGCGCGGCGGGTCGGACCGGCGCAACAACGGGCTGTACGCCTCGGATTTCTCCGAATACACCGGTTTGAAACGCACCAAATCCAATCTCGCGCTCGACGAGTGGCGGGCAACACGCCGCGAACTGATCGACATCGTGTGGACATACTGGCGACGCATGAAGGACGGTGATTTCCGGGTCGCGCCGTCGCAGGGCGACCAGACCTGCACGTTCTGCGATTACCGTCCGGTCTGCCGCTTCGACAATTTCCGAATCCGCCGCAAGCTGCGCCGACGAGGACGTGATGATGCCCCGAAACCACTTTTCTAAACCCGCGCTGGCAGCCTTCGCCATTCTTTTTCTGATCGTTCCGGCGGTGGCCGCCGGGTGGCGCATTCCGGCCAACCTCCGGCCCGTGACCATCCGTTTGCCGAAGGTGGATCGGGTCACGTTGTACAAAATAAAGCCGCGCAACGAACAGGACCCGCGTCCGTCGGGGGAGTACGAAGCCGAAAGGACCACCACCGGGAAGGACGCCGAGACGATCGCGGCGCTCTGGCGCGAACTCGGCTTCGGCCCCAATCCGTCGAAATGCCATATTCCCCGGCACGAAATCCGCTTTTTTCAGGGAAACCGGGTGGTCGCGACGGCGGCGGTCTGTTTTGAATGCGAAAATCTGACGTTTCCGGCGATAAAGGATTCCGAAACGCTCGGATTCGACCTGAAATCGCCCAAGGGCACGTTGTTCCGGAAAGTGTTTGACGGGGCTTTCGAGGACCCCGAGGAACAGGTGAAGGTACAAGGCGCTTCCTTTCAACGTTCCTTTTTTCTTTTGCCGACGGCCGGCGCGCGCCCGGTGACCGCGCCGGCGGTCCGTTTTCAGGACGCCAAAAAACAGCGCGCCGCCGAGAAGTTCAACGCCGGGCAGGACTTGCACGAAGCGGGCAAACTCACGGAGGCGCTCGCGCTCTACGACGAAGCCATCGCGCTCGACAACACGGATTTCGCGGTCCACTTCCAGCGGGGAAACGCGCTCGTCGCACTCGGACGAACCGCGGAAGCGGTGGAGGCATTCCGGCGGACGGTTGAACTCCAGCCGGATTTCACGCGGGGATTCATCCGCCTGGCGCGTGCGCTCGCGACGGTCGGCAAACCCATCGACGCCGAGGCCGCCTTCAAAAAGGCCGCCGAACTCGAACCGAACAACCTCGACGCCGTGCTCGGGCAGGCCGAATGCATCCTCGCCCGCAACGCGCCCGCCGAGACCGTCGCCC
>JAAFHI010000773.1 GCA_013298335.1 Actinomycetota bacterium | reverse complement strand
ACTCCGAGATGGGCTGGCGGCTTATTTCCGGGTGAGGAGTTTGGTCCGCAGCAGGTAGGTTGCGAGAAAAACGATCTTTTTTTCGATTTTCGGGTACTGGGTGATGATTTCGCGGAGGCGCCGCTTACCGTCGAACAGATCCAGCAGGGCCACGGATTCGGGCGAGAGTTCGAAGGTCGCCATCTTCAGTTCGAGGTCCGACGACCGTTCGTAGACCGCGTCCAGCGCCGGCGCGAGTTCATCGAAGACGAGCAGCGTGACGAGATCGGCGCTGAGGGCGAGGTCGTCAATCGGCGCCATCGGCGCGGACCAGTCCACCGACGACTGGGTCATCGTGAGGTCGATTTCCTCGGTGACCATCATCAGCAGGGATTCGGGCGTAATCGGCTTGATCAGCGACGAAATGCCGAGCGTTTGCAGGGCGCGGGCCAATAGTTCGTCCGGCACCCGGGTCAGGGCGACAATCGCGATGCTGTTGTTGTTGACGGCGTCGCGCATGATGCGGGGCGCGGCCAGTTCACCCTTGCCGGGTTCGGTATCCACGATGACGAGCGCCGGAGGCAGGGCGGCCATGGCGGCCACGGCGTCATCGGTGGTCGGCGCGAGTGTGACGTTATACCCGGCGCCGGAGAGACAGGCCCGGGCCGCGTCGGCAAGGAGGTCATTGGACCCGACGAAAAGAATATTTCGATTGCGTGTCATTCGTGTATGTCATCGGATTTTCCCCAAAGCGCATGGCTTCCCGGAAAAATCCGAACCCGACTTTTCAAACCGCCGGTCCGAGAATCGGGAATGGCAAAGTTCAATTAAAAATTCGAGCAAATAGATACCCGATTCCGCCGACCGTTCCTAGTCATTTCGTCGGTTGTTCAGGGGAAAGGCGGGCCTCACGCCTTGCCGCCGAGTCCCTCGACCAGTTCCTGAAGGCGGTCGATGCGCTTGTCGAAAATCAGGTTCTTGATTTCCTGAAGGAACTCGACCTCGCCGGATTCGGCCAGCAGCACGTTGATACGCCACATTGCCATCTGGCGTTCCTTGCGGCACCGCCGTTTTTCGGCGGAATCGGCCCGCCGGTACCATTCGTCGAGCGTGGCCTGCTTGAATTTGAACTGCGTCTGTTTCAGGGCGGAAACCGCTTCGGCAAGTTCGTCCACCCGCGACAGGATGCCGGAATTCTCGCGGGATTCGGTGCCGTAGTCCCGGAAGCGTTCGCAGATGCGGTCGGCGAGGTGTTTCTTGATTCCCGCCGCCGCCGCCAGATCGCCCGACGTGGCGTTCCGGTAGGCATCGAGGTTGGTCATCCCGGCGGCGAACAGCTTTTTGATGGTTCCCTGACCGACGCCCTTCACCTGTTTGAGCAGGGAATTGATGATGATGCCCTCGGACGACACCTCCGTCGGCGGAATCAGAAAGGTCCGGGGGAGGAATTCTTCGAGGTCGGCGTAGGTGACCAGGACCTGCAACTTCCACTGCCGCGCGAGTTTGCGGTTTTCACCTTCGCGGTGACCGGCGGCGAGCAGCTTGTCGAACGCCGCCAGACGCCGGGTCAGCGCCGTGAATTCCATCGACTCGGACGCCCGGATGATGCTGGTCACCGCCGGACGGCAGACATCGAGCCATTCCCGCGAAAAGTTGCCGCGACGCAGTTCACCGATGAATTCCTTGACTGGCTGCATGTAACCGGCGGCAATTCCGGCGAAGAGTTCGCGCAGTTCGTCATTCAGCGATTCGACCCCGAAGGCCGGCGATTCGCCGCTGGCGGTGCCGATGACGAGCGAGGACAGGGAAAGATCGCCCCCGCCCGCCGTCGAACCGAACATCGGCGCGCTTTCCGCCGCCGCGTCGAACGCGCCTTCGAGGCTGTCGATGACGTCGTCAAAAAAGTCGGCGTCCATCGTGAGGTCATCGAAGGGGTCTTCATGCCCGCCGAAGGACAGTTCGGTCGTGATCCGCCGGGCGAATTCGCCGGTCGGGCGGAACGGATCGGAAACGGCCCCCGACGGGTCGGCGAGCGCGCGCAGTCGGGTCGTGACGTGACGCGAAACCGAAAGGTCGAGCGTCTTCACCGGATCGCTCAGGGATTTCATGATGTCGACCAGACAGGCCGTCGCCTGCGCCAGCGTGTCGAGAATGGTCCCGTGTTCCTCGATGGGCAGTCCGGCCATCCGCAGGCCCATCGTGTTGGCCGCGTCGGCGAGGTCTTCCAGCCCGGATACCCCGACGCTGATGCTCGGCGAGACGCTTGACAGATTTCGCCGCAGGTCCCGCACCGCGTTCAGGATTTCATCGGTGTGTTCACAGACCGAAAGATGGTAGGACAGATTGCCCGGCGAACGGCGCAGCCGGTCGATGTAGAGCTTGAGGAGCGTCGTACTGTCTTCGATATCGACAATGAAGGCTTCGAGGGAGCTGTGATGGCTCATTGTCGTTTCCCTTGCAACCGGTGTTGAATCACGTAGTTAGGTCCGAATGTAGCACATTTTTTTTGGCGCTCGCGGCCCGTTTCGTCAGGCGTCGAGCAGCGGGGCGAGTTCGTCGGGCAGGTCGATTTCCATCCGGAGCATCGCCGTGCTGTAGGTTTTCCCCTGCGCGTCGGTTTTCAGGGACAGGGTGCCGCCGCCGCCGAGCGAGTGATGGAGCAGAAAGTTCAGGGCTTCGAGATTCGGCAGTTCGAACCGTTCGACCTCGCCGAAGCAGATCCCCGTGAAGTGATGTTTGACTTTCTCGGCGGTGACCTGTTCGCGAATCACCGGATAGAACTCGGAACGGCGGGCAATGACGCCGACATTGGCGGTGTCGCCCTTGTCGCCGGACCGGGCGTGGGCAAGGCTGAGAAGTTGAACGCGCATGGAGGATCGACTCTGAGAAAAGGGTGAC
>JAAFHI010001061.1 GCA_013298335.1 Actinomycetota bacterium | reverse complement strand
TTCGATGTGGAGGACATGGGTAGGGAAATTCCTTTCGGGAAATGGAACGGTTGTGCGGGGCCCTCGCGCGACTGAACGGCAGGGCGTGAGAGCGAATCCGGGCCTATATATTAAGGATCGCGCGCGTACGATGAATGAATCTTCAAAGTTCCAGGAAGCGGAAACCTGGGATTCACGTTCGATTTCTGTAACGAAGCCGCATCCTACGGCAGTTTTAACCGAGCGGGAAGCGGGTCGTGACGGTGAGGCTACCAGCCGAGCACGAACGCCGTGTCGTTCGACCGCCGCCGCCGGACGAGTTCCAGAATCGCCCGGACGATCTTCTCGCCGCCATGTTCCGACGGTTCAATCGGGTTGGCGAAATCCGCCGCCTCGTTGCACACCGCCCGCAGGTCGATGACCGGCAGATGGTGGCGGAAGGCGGTCCGCAGAATCACGTCGTTGAACACCGCCAGCACCGTTTTCGCGGATTCCTGAAGTTCGGGTTCGGGAAACTTCGGGTGATACACCGTGCAGACCCCGACCGGACGCCCCTTCGCGAGCGCGGCCCGCACGGCGGTTTCGTACTCTTTTTCAAACGACGCCTGCTCGAACGCGAGATCAATCAGCACTTCGGCGTAGAGTTCGACCCCCTGCCCGAGCCGGGAAATCAGTTGCAGCGCGTTGTTGCCGCCCGCGCTGATGACCAGAAGACCAGAAACGTGGCGTCGGAGGGCAGTTTTTCAAGTTGTTCGGGGATGTGTCCGGCGAGGTGGCCGTCCACCGCGAGCAGCGTCGCGTGCCAGCCGGCGGGCATCGCCGAGCGAAGCTGGCCCACCACGTCGGGGCCGCTCACATAGGCGCGATTGTCGAAGATGGAATCTCCGAGCAGGGTAATGTGTTCCATAACGATCTCATTCCGAGGGGCTTTTGCTTGAATTGACCCGCTTTCGCCGGGCGGCGACGGTGGTCAACAGGTGGAGGACTCCGGCGTACTTCAAGCCTGGATCAACATAGCGTTCCAGAACATAGAAGAGGAAGTAGTAAAAACGCGCAGTGCTCCAGCCGACCAGCAGCAGCAGAATGGCGGTTTTCCACGTCGGCGCGTCGAGCCAGACAAGCGCGGCGGCGGTCAGGGCCAGTCCGAGAAAAAGAAAGCCTTTGAGGACGATCAACCGCCGCGAGGAAAGGTCGCCGGTCAGATTCATTGGGCCACCTCCAGCCACTGAGCCGCGTCAGCGGTGTCACACCTCGAACTTCAACCCGTCGTAGGCCAGTTCCACGCCCGGCGGCAGCGTCGGATTCACCTCCGCGTGGCGAAAATCGTGCGCGATGTGGGTGAGGTAGGTCTTTTTCGGTTTCAAGCGCTCCACGTAGCGCAGCGATTCCTCAAGGTGCAGGTGCGTCGGGTGCGGGCGGTAGCGGACGCAATCCAGAATCAGTACGTCCAGCCCGGAAAGAATGTCGCACGAGGCATCGGGAATCAGATTGCAGTCGGTCACGTAAGCGAAGTTTTCAAACCGGAAACCGAGCACCGTCATGTTCCCATGTTCCACGTCGAGCGGGGTGACGGGCTGTCCGCAGAGCGACAGCGGCACGCCGCCGGCAATCGTGTGCGGGATAATCTGCGGCTGGCTCGACTGGGTCGGCGGCTGAAAAACGTAGGAGAACATCCGCCGTAAACCCTTCCACGCCTGATCGTTGGCGTACATCTGAATCGCGCCCTGCCGGTAGTTGAGCGGTCGCAGATCGTCGATGCCGAAAACGTGATCAGCGTGGGAATGGGTGACGAGCACCGCGTCGAGGTGGCGGATTCCCGCCCGCAGCGCCTGTTCGCGAAAGTCGGTCGAGGGGTCGATGAGGATCGAATGCCCGTCGTACTCGACGAGGATCGACACCCGCAGTCGCTTGTCGCGCGGGTCTTCCGAGAGACAGGTCGCGCAGTCGCAACCGATGGCAGGCACGCCGACGGAGGTTCCGGTGCCGAGAAAGGTGACGTTCATGGCCTCACCCTAGCGGGACGGCGCGCGCGGCGGCAAGACTGACCGCCGAATCGAGTACTTCTCCCGCAAGCCATTCCGAATTCAGAAATTGCGGGTAGACC
>JAAFHI010000225.1 GCA_013298335.1 Actinomycetota bacterium | reverse complement strand
TCCATGTCGTGAATGTTCGGTTCATGTCGAAATTTTTCCTGTAAAAATATTTTTTCGTTCGGGGAACTTCGGCGTGTGAAGGGGATGTCGCCGCAAGCAACGCGCGACCGGGGACGATCGCTCCGGGCGCGCGGCGGCGAAGCAAGACACCATTCGACACCCAAGGAATTTCACTCAGATGGATAACCTCGAACGCAGACAGTACGCCATGATGCTGGCCGTTCTGAAATTTGAAACGACCTATGCCATTGACCTCGCCGCCGATGCTTTCGCGCGCGAGTGCTTCACCCGTCTCCGCGCCGCGACCGCGACGCTCGAACAGTTCGCCCAGACGAAATATTCCGGAAAGAATGCCGCGCGCGAGGGGCGGACGGTGAAATCCGCCCGCCGCGAAGCGCTGATGGAGGATTTGCGGGCGATTAACCGAACCGCGCGGGCGCTGGCCCGTCGCCTGCCGGGCGTGAACGAAAAGTTCAAACTGCCCTACGGCGCGAGCGACCTGGTGTTTCTCTCCGCGGCGCGCGCCGTGGTGGCTGATGCCGAGCCGCTCGTCGCGGAATTCGTCAAGTTTTCGCTGCCGGCGGATTTCCTCGACGATTTGCGGGCCGACATCGCCGCTTTCGAAGCTGCGCTCAACGACCACGACACGGCATCGAAGTCGGTGGCCGATACCAACCGCGTGATTGATCAGGGCATTGCCGACGGGATGGATGCCGTCCGGGACCTCGACGCGCTGATTCGCAACAAGTACCGCCGCGACGCGCGTGTACTGGGAGCGTGGGAAACGGCCAGTCACGTCGAGCGCGCGGCCCGGGCGGCCACCGCGACGGCGACGCCCGCCGCGCCGACCGGCGTCTGACGAAACACCTTTTTGAACCCTTTTTTTCAGTGGCCGGGATTCCTTCGGAAAAAGGAATCCCGGCTTTTCAGCGTTTGCGGTTCTTCTTTTTTGACGCCTTCGCCATCTTGTTCTTCGATTTCGCCTTTTTGGCCGTCTTTGGCGTTTTGCCGTGGCCGCCGAACCTGAAATCGGATGGATTCAGCGGCGGCAACGCGACTTCCTGCGTGGTCGTCGGGACTCCTGTGGGTCGGCTGGAGTGCCACCGTTCGAGCGTCTGGAAGTTCGGCTTCGGCGTCAGCCGTTTTTCGAGAAGGCCGAGTTCAACCTGAACTTCTTCCAGATCTCCCGCGATGGAGAAATCGACAAAGTTTTTCCTGAACGCGGCCTCGATGGCGGAAAACGCTTCCCGCGCCCCGAGATCAATCAGTGAGGAAAGGATAAAACCTCTCACGGTCCGTGCGTCTTCCTCCTCGATTCCGGGAAACGATTCACGATTCAGGATTTCCGAAAGAAACTCGACGCAACGGGAGCGGATTTCGGGATGGAGCAGCGAGATTTCCTTCAATGCTTCCTGTGCTGCGACGACGGCGTAGGTGGGCGCTTCCTCTTCGTTGATGAAGGCTTCAAGTGGCGGAATCGCCGCTGCTCCGAATTGCGCGAGAAGGCCCGGAAAATCCTCTCCAATCCAGTCATTGTTGTCTTCGTCAATCCGGGGCAAAAGGGAAATGAGTGGTTCAATCGCGGAGGGATCACCGATCTGACCAAGTACGCGCCAGGCGTGAATCGGGGCATAGGACTCCGCCCCATCCGGATCGGATTCGTACCAGAGAAAGTCGTCCTCAAGCATTCGAAGGAGTTCCGGAACGTGTTCGGCTGAAAAGCCGAGCGGGAGGTAGTCCCGGACCTTCCCCTTTTCTCGATAGTTTTCCTTGAGATCAGGCTCGCCAAGCGCGAGCAGGCGGCTGACCGGTTCGGTATAGGTCGTCATACGAAATGTTCCACGTGAAATGTGAAGTGATGGTTGGCTCGAATAGTAGGCAGGTCGCGCCCGATTTGCTACCGTGAGAATTCCGCGTCACGGAACATGGCACGCCGACCGTCAGGCCGGGCGACCCCGATTCTGAACTCACTTCTGGAACACTGATGGAAGACAAATTGCGCGAAGAATGTGGCGTCTTCGGCGTCTGGGGACACCCGGAAGCCGCACGCCTGACCTATCTCGGCCTCTATTCGCTGCAACATCGCGGGCAGGAATCGGTCGGCATCGTGACGAGCGACGGCGAACGCCTCCACTCGGTCCGCGAGATGGGCCATGTCAGCGAAGTTTTAACCGAGCCGGTACTGACGCGGCTGGTCGGACCGAACGCCATCGGGCACGTCCGCTACTCGACGGCGGGCGACGTAAGCGTCAACGAGGCGCAGCCCTTTTCCATCAAGTGCCACCGGGGCGAGATTTCGGTCTGCCACAACGGCAACCTGCCCTTCGCCGACGAACTCCGCCATGAACTCGAAGCCGAGGGGGCGATTTTTTCCTCGACGAGCGACACCGAAGTCGTACTGCACAAGCTGGCGCGCTCGCGCAAACCGACGCTCTATGAGGCGGTGGTCGAAACCTTCAAGGAAATCGAAGGGGCCTACTCGATTCTGATTCTGACGCCCGACGCGCTGATCGCGGTGCGCGACGCGCGCGGCTTCCGCCCGATGTGCCTCGGGCAACTCGACGGGGCCTACGTGGTGGCGAGCGAAACCTGCGCGTTCGACCTCATCGGCGCGACCTATCTGCGCGACATCCAGCCGGGCGAAGTCGTCTCCATCGACCAAAGCGGCCTGCGGACGGAACATCCGCTGCCCGAGCGCGAACCGGCGTTCTGCATCTTCGAACATGTCTATTTCTCGCGTCCGGACAGCATCATCTATGGACGGAGCGTCAACAAAAGCCGCCACAAGATGGGCAAGCAGCTCGCGCGCGAGCACCCCGTCGAGGCCGATCTCGTCGTGCCGGTGCCGGATTCGGGCGTGTCGGCGGCCATCGGGTTTTCATCGCAGTCGGGCATCAATTTCCGCTTCGGACTGGTGCGGAACCACTACGTCGGGCGGACGTTCATCGAGCCGAAGCAGTCCATCCGCTATTTCGGCGTCAAGGTGAAGCTCAATCCGGTCCGCGACCTCATCGAAGGCCGCCGGGTGGTGCTGGTCGACGACTCGCTCGTGCGCGGCACGACCAGCAAGAAAATCGTCGAGATGATCCGGCAGGCGGGCGCGAAGGAAGTCCATCTGCGGATCAGTTGCCCGCCGACGGTTTCGTCGTGCTACTACGGCGTGGACACGCCGACCTCCGAGGAACTCATTGCCGCGAATCATTCGGTCGATGAAATCCGCCAGTTCATCGGGGCCGACAGCCTCGGCTACCTGAGCCACGAGGGCCTGCTCACGGCCTGCGGCGCGGACGAGGGATTGAAGTTCTGTACCGCGTGCTACACCGGGAAGTACCCGCTGGCGATTCCGGCGCGCCCGGCGCGGGCGAAAAAGGTCGCGGGCGGAAAATAATTGGAGCGCGGACATCCTGTCCGCATGCATTTATTTCCCATAGCCTCGCCAGAGCGCTCCGGCTGTTATGAAAATAGAATTTTCATGCCTGATGGTGACCGCCGCGGGCATGGAGTCTATGGGCTATCCTCTTTGCTTTTAGTGATTTGAAGGCACGCGTGCCTGCGCCGGGGCAGGCGACGCGGTTCGACCAATAAAAGGCATGCGGACAGGATGTCCGCGCTCCAGTCTCCCCAATCGAAAAAGACATGCGGACAGGATGTCCGCGCTCCAGCCGCGCTCCAATCACGCTCCAATTTCACAATGGCCAAACCGACGCATGAACTCTTTCTTTCCGTCCGGGGGCGCATCCCGCGCCTGACCTGGTGGGCGGCGACGTTCGGCGCGACCGTTGTGTTTGCGCTCCTGTTCATCCTGCTCGAAAACATCACCGGCTACGGCAGCACGCTGATTCTCTACCCGCCCTTTTTCTGGGCGATCTTCGTACTGGCTGCCAAGCGTTATCACGACGTCGGGAAATCGGCGTGGTGGCTGCTGCTCGTCGTCATTCCGCTCGCGGGCGTGCTGTGGGTCTTCCTTGAACTCGCCTTCCGGCGGGGCATCGCCGGGGAAAACCGGTACGGAGCCGACCCGTCGGCGCTCGGCGAACTCGACTATCTGACCGTCAAGTAACCGCTTTCGAATCAGTCGCATGAACGAACCGCAACGCATCGTCAACGATGTCACCCAGTTGAACCCGGTGCCGGTCTGGGCCGTCATCACGCCGACCACCACCGCCGAGGTTCAGGATGCGATCCGCCGGACGACCGGGCCGATTTCGGTCGGCGGCGGGCATTTCAGCATGGGCGGACAGACGGCGAGTCCCGGCAGCCTCCATCTCGACATGCGGAAGCTGAACGGCATCGTGCGTTTTTCGCCGCTCGCGCGCACGATCCGCGTCCAGGCGGGCGTCCGCTGGTGCGACATCCAGCGGTTCATCGACCCGCACAACCTGTCGGTGAAAATCATGCAGACCTACGCCAACTTCACCGTCGGCGGGTCGCTGAGTGTGAACGTACACGGGCGGTACATGGGTCTGGGGCCGCTGATCCTGTCGGTCCGGTCGATTGTCGTGGTGCTGATGAACGGCGACGTGGTCGAGGCCGGTCCGACCGAAAATACGGAACTGTTTTACGGCGTCATCGGCGGCTACGGGGGCCTCGGCGTGATTGTCGAGGCCGAATTCGACCTCGCGACGAACATGCGCGTCAAGCGGACGCATGTGACGCTGCCGGTTGAAAAGTACCTCGATCATTTTCGCCGGACCGTCCGCGAGGAGCGGGAAGCGGTCTTCCACAACGCCGACATCTATCCGCCGAACTATTCGAAGCTGCGCTCGGTGACCTGGACGGAAACCGAGGAGCCGGTCACCGTGCCGTACCGCCTGATGCCGCTGGCGGCGGTGCATCCGCTCGAACGCTATTTCATGTGGGCCTTTTCGGAGACGCCGTTCGGCAAGTGGCGACGCGAACACATCATCGATCCGCTGCTGTACCTGCGGAAGCGGATTCACTGGCGCAATTACGAAGCGGGCTACGACGTGGCCGAACTCGAACCGAAGACGCGCCAGCCGAGCACCTACGTCTTGCAGGAATACTTCGTGCCGTTCGAGCGGTTCGCGGAGTTTGTGCCGAAAATGGCCGAGATTCTGCGGCGGCACCGGGTCAACGTCCTCAATGTGTCGGTCCGCCATGCCATCGCCGATCCGGGGTCGCTGCTCGCGTGGGCGCGCGAGGAAGTGTTCGCGTTCGTCCTTTATTACAAGCAGCGCACGCGGACGAACGCGAAGTACCGCGTGGCGGTCTGGACGCGCGAACTCATCGACGCCGTGCTCTCGGTCGGCGGGACCTATTACCTGCCCTATCAGGCGCACGCAACCCGCGAGCAGTTCCACCGGGCCTACCCGCGCGCGCATGAACTGTTCGCCCTCAAGCGGAAACTCGACCCGGAATTCCGCCTGCGAAACGTCATCTGGGACACCTACTACGCGCCGACGCTCGATGAGGGCGCGTCCGTCGCGGCGACGGCACCGACGCCGAAGCACGCCGATTCCGAATTTCATCTGATTTATTCCGACACGCACCTGCGCGACGCCTTCTACCGCTTTCTTCAGAACGTCTTTCATCTTTTCCCGGAAGACCGCTTCCACACGCTCATCACCGAGGGCTGCGCCGAGCATGCGACCGACGAGGCGATTTACGCGCACATTCAGGAGCGCCTGCCGGAGATCAAGCCGTTTCTGTCGGAGTTTTTCTACGCGCTGCCCGCGCTGAAAACGCAGAAACGCGAGATGGCGCGCCAGACGCTCGAACTGCTCGACGGCGAAAAAACGATTCAGGGATACATCGAAATCGGCTCGACCGGGCGTTACGTCAGCGAACTGCGGCGCCACCTGCGGTTTCAGGGCGACATCGTGCTCATCAATGACGCGGCGCCGACCAACGGCCCGGCGGACATCCTTGAACGCGGGCAACTGACCAAACTGGGCCGGTTTCTGCCGCTCGACGACTACCGCCCGATTTCAACCGACATTCCGGACAGTTCGGTCGCGCTCGCCACCTGCTACATCGGCCTCCACCACGCCGCCCCGGACCTGCTCGACGGGTTCGTCCGGTCGATCTGGCGGGTACTGCGTCCCGGCGGACGGTTCATCCTGCGCGATCACGACGTGGCGACGCCCGAGATGAAGGCCTTCGTCTCGCTTGCCCACACGGTGTTCAACGCCGGACTCGGCCTGCCATGGAC
>JAAFHI010000844.1 GCA_013298335.1 Actinomycetota bacterium | reverse complement strand
AAAAGATCAAACAGGAAAAGGACCCGCTCAAGGTACTCGAAATCGGCGAGGCTTTCTTCAAGTCGTTTCCGACCAACAAGTACGGTCGTTACATTGTTCAAGAAATGCAGCGCGGGCGCTACGGCAAATACACGGCGCTCAAGGAGGCCGGCAAATTCGCCGAGGCCTTCGCCGTGGCCGAGGAGTTTCAGCGCGAGGCGCCGAAAGCCAACCCGTCCGCCGTCGATACCGAACTCTTCTTTCTCTATGACCTTGCCACCGCCGCCCAGTTGGTGAGCAACAAGCTGCTTCAGGAAAAGAAGGACCCCTCGCCGGCCCTGACCGAGGCCGCCACCTATGCCAACAAGGCCATTGCCGCGATCAACGCCGGCAAGCAGGACTCTCAGAAAGTTCCGCAGGGCAAAACGTGGGACGACGTGAAGGCGACCTACCTCGCCTATTACCACTACGTTTCGGCCAACGCGCTGTTCGTCTCGAAGAAACTGACCGAAGCCGAACCGGCGATCCAGAAGGCCCTCGAGTACGGATGCGCGACCTATCCCGACCTGTTCTACAAGCAGGGCATCATCCAGATCGGCCGCTATGAGGACAAAGCCAAGATCTATCAGGCGCTTCCCGATGCCGACAAGGCGGGCGACAAGGGCAAGGCCGCGCTGAAGGAAGCCTTCGACGAGGCCGACAAGGCGTCGGTCATCTTCGCGAAGTGCATCAATGCCTGTAAAACCAGCCCGAACGCGGCCCAGTTGGGCGGCGTGGCGGCGGCGGCCCGCAAGGAACTCGAATTCAGCTTCGGCGTCACGCACGAAGACAAACTCGACGGACTGGACGCCTTCATCGCGACGCAAAAGGATGCCTGCAAGTAGCCACCCGTTTGCGGCTGACCATCAGGGCGCATTCGTCGCTACGGCGAGTGCGCCTTTTTATTTTCCATGAAAAGAACTCCCGCGGACCCGAATAATCTTGAAACGCTGGAAGCGCGGCTGGGCTACCGGTTCCGCGACCGGCAGTGGCTCGTGCTGGCGCTGACCCATCGGTCGTTCGCCTCGGAGCAGCCCTACGGCACCTGCCGCCACAACGAACGCCTCGAATTTCTCGGCGACGCGGTACTCGGCTTCGTCGTCAGCGAATGGCTCGACGAACGGTTTCCCGACGTTGCCGAGGGCGTGCTGGCCAAGTTCAAGTCGCACCTCGTGGGGTCCATCCACCTCGCCGAAATCGCGAAGGCCCTCAACCTCGGCGAATATCTTTTCCTCAACCGGGGCGAGGAAAAAACCGGCGGGCGGTCCAAGCGGGCGCTGCTGGAAAACGCCTTCGAAGCCGTGACGGCGGCGATTTACCGCGACGGCGGCATGGCTGAGGCGACGCGCTTCATCCGGACGTTCTTCGCGGCCTCGATGGATGACCTCGATCCGACCGAGGTCACGCTCGCCGACGCCAAGACCGGCCTTCAGGACTGGCTGCGGGCGAACCGGCTGCCGCTTCCCGAGTACCACACGATCGCCGCGGACGGCCCACCTCACCAGCGACAGTTTTTCGTCACCCTGAGCATCAACGGGGAACTCATCAGCGAAGGCCGTGGACCGAGCGTGAAGGCCGCGCATCAATCCGCCGCCGCCGTCGCCCTCGAACGACTCAAAAACGGCCTTCCCCTCACGAGCAAGTCATGAAAACCGTCGCCAATCCGCCAAAACCACTTCTCCGGAGTCGGGCGGCAAAAACTGCGTTCGTCAGCGTCATGCTGCTGATCGCCCTGATTCTGGGCGTCATCGCATTTCCGGGAGTGATTCCGGGCGGCTGGCTGAAAAGCCGGCTCGAACCGATTCTCGGACGGGCGTTCGACCGTACCGTCCGGCTCGATTCGGCACGCATCACGTCGTTTTTCCCGCTCACCATCCGGGTCGCCAATATTTCCATCGAGAAAACCGGGACCGGCGGGCCGAACGCGGGCCGCATCGAGGCCGCAACGTTCGGCATCAGCCTGCTCGACCTGGCGCGGAAACGTCCCTATTTCACCCGCATCGACATCGAGGGCGGAACGCTCGACGTCACCCCCGGCGAACACCCCTACGCGACGGCGTTTCCGCCGCCCGTCGAACCGCCGACCGGACATTCCCCGGTCGCGGCGGCCCTCCAGTCCGCTCCGCCGCCGAATCCGCCGCTGGTCATCGAGGTGCTTTCCATCTCACGGGCGACTATCCGGGTGGCCGACCCGAAACGCCCGAAGGACCGTCCGCTCGTCTTTTCCGATCTCACGGGTGACGGGTCGGTCACGGATCGCCGCCTGACCTGCCGGACGGTCAAAACGACGGTCGCGGGGGGTAGTTTCACCGGCGACGGCGAGGCGACCTTCGGACGCGAAGCGACGACCTTCACGATTCGGGGGATGCTGGCCGACGCGGATTTCGAAAACCTCTTCGCCCGCGCGGACGGGAGTTTCGTGACTGGCATAGGCCAGCTCAAACTCGATCTGCGGGGCGCGTTTTCCGCGACCACCGGCGAGTTCGAACAGATGGAAGGGACCGGCGAAACGGAAATCCGCGACGGCGGCTTCCCGAAAATCAGACTCGCCACGCCGTCCGCCGCGCTGCCAAAACTGCCGACGCTTCCGGAAGTGCCGTCCAGCATTGC
>JAAFHI010000031.1:11841-12315 GCA_013298335.1 Actinomycetota bacterium | reverse complement strand
GTACGGAAAAGGTACCAGGTATTGGGTATCGGGTTTCGG
This sequence comes from Actinomycetota bacterium, assembly GCA_013298335.1. Classification (GTDB taxonomy): domain Bacteria; phylum Acidobacteriota; class Blastocatellia; order Chloracidobacteriales; family Chloracidobacteriaceae; genus JAAFHI01. The sequence goes on along the minus strand of JAAFHI010000031.1, from coordinate 12,276 downwards.
ATGTTTCCGAAGGTGCGCTGGTCGGTAGTTCTTGAACGAAAGGTTTCATTGTTTGACCACCAAACCGGTTTGACCTGATACCCGACACCCGATACCTGACACCTTTTCAGACGACACTCAACAGATGCCCCATCTTTTCCTTCTTGGTGCGAAGGTAGTTGACGGATTGTTCGCGGGGGATGAGTTCGATCGGGACGCGCTCGACGACTTCCATGCCGGCTTCGCGCAGGGCGGCGATCTTGAGCGGGTTGTTCGACATGAGCCGGACGCGCCGCAGGCCGAGTTCACTGAGGATTTCCGCGCATTGGGAGTATTCGCGGCTGTCCACTTCGAGACCGAGGCGGACGTTGGCTTCGATGGTGTCCGCGCCCTGGTCCTGCAACGCGTACGCCCGGATTTTATTGAGGATGCCGATGCCCCGGCCTTCCTGATGTT
>JAAFHI010000031.1:0-11831 GCA_013298335.1 Actinomycetota bacterium | reverse complement strand
GACGCCGTGGCCGTCTTCCTCGATCATTTCCATGGCGCGCTGAAGCTGAGGGCCGCAGTCGCATTTGATGGAGTGGAAGACGTCGCCGGTAAGGCATTGGGAATGAATGCGGACGAGGGCGGGCGTTTCCGAGTTCAGATCGCCCTTGACCAGCGCGACGAATTCCTCGTCGCTGTTCAGACTGCGGAAGCCGATGATGCGGAAAACGCCGATTTCGGTCGGGAGATTCGCTTCGGCGACCCGTTCGATGGTCGGGTGTTCACCTGTGTCGGACAAAAAGCCGTTTTCGGTGGGTGAGGTCATTGTTCCCATCTCCACTTTCTATTTGTTGTCTTTGCGGTGGACTGCTTCACCGTAAAGCTGACTCCGGCTTCGTGGGGTTTGAAAGCCGGAAGGGTTTGTTGCGAGAGCGTTGCATACTAGGGTTCGGAGGAAACCCCCGCAAGCATGCTGTCCGGTTGTTTTTAGCACAGATGGGATGATGTACGGACCCGGCGAGACGTTGCGGGAGACCGGGAGGCGGTCGCGTGATGAAGCGTGATTTGTCTGCCCCGGTTTCCGCCCGGTTTGTTCGGGCCGGGCGGATGGCGTGAAGATGGATTTTATTGGGAAAGGACGACTTCGCCGACCTGGATGACCATTTGAATGTCGGTGTAGTTCGGCACGTCGGCGAGCAGCGCCCCGGCGTGGGCGGTGAACAGTTCGTTGAAGACCTCGACCGAATCGAAAAGAAAGGTACAGATAGTACGGAACGGCGCGGGCGCGCCCGGCGCACCGCCCGCGAGGCCGAAATCGACCGTGACGCCGCGAAGCTGGTCGCCGAACGCGGCAATCGCCATTGGCATGTGGACGTTGAGGTAGTGGTCGGCGTCGAAGCGCGCGCCTTCCGAATTCGGATACAGAACGGTGACCTTAATCATGAATTTTCCTTATTGGACCGCGGACATCCTGTCCGCATGGTTTTTCGTTGGACCGCGCGCACCTTGCGCGCATGGTTTTCAGTACGCCGTTTCCCGTCCCGCCGGATTTCAACCTCCCGGCTTCGCCTCGGCGAAAAAGGCGCGGACCTCCGCGTCGAGGGCGTACTTTACGATGAACTCCCGGTCGTCCTGGTCGAACGGCGCGGTTTTCCCGATTTCAAATGCCTCGGCTCGGATACCGGCCTGTTTTGCAAAGCAGAGAATGCCTCGCAGATTGGACAGCCGTTCCTGGTTGCGGGCCGAGAACTTCTGTTTTTTGAAGAGTTTCCAGCCGGTTTCGGCAAGCGCGGGGTCTGAAACGTGCTGCGCGATGTCGGCGAGATGCTCCGACTTGGGTTTGCGGCGGAGCAGGCGTTCGGCGGCGGCCTCCCGCGTCGGCGCGTGATCGCAGTAGGTGACGATGTAGGACAGATTGTCCGGATTTTGAATTTCCGTACCGAGCAGGAACGCTCCCGCCCGGTTTCGGATTCCCTGATTGCCGCAGAAGACGAGGGCGAACGACACGCCGCTTTCCGACGGGGTGCGCGCCACGAGCATTTCCCATGCCTCGTCCAGTACCGCGACGTCCTTGGCGTAACGCAGGATGTACATCGTGAGATCGTCTTCACTCAGGTCCATTTCTTTCAACCGTTTCCAGGATTGACGGACGAGCGGACCCTTTTCAAGGATGTGCAGCACGGCCCGGAGCGCCTTTTTGTCGGTCCCACGCGCGATCGCGATTTCGGCGGCGCGCTTTTTCTGCGTTTTGGTGGAACTTCCGGCCAGTATGATCAGCCACAGCGCGTCGCCCGAAGGGTCGTTCGCGAGCAGATGTTCCTTCGCGGCGTGCTTCAGCTTCGGATCGGACGACTGGGCCAGCATCAGCCATTCTTCCGGCGTCGGAATGGACTCGGCCAGCCGTTTTGCAACCAGCCGCGACCACGTCGGTTCGTGGGAGAACGCCCGCACCGCCTCGCCCAGCCGTGCGCGGTCGAGTGCGTCGAGGACGTCGCGGGTGAAATCGAAATCCGGGCGGATGACGAACTTCGCGCCCATGAGTTCTTTGAGCAGTCGCTTCTGGTAGTCGTTCATCTCAAATGGACCGATTCGGAGGGGAAAAATCGGCGACCGACTGTGGATAACCACAGCGTGACACCGGCAAAGTTCATTTTTGCATCGGCTGAGTGAATGTTTGCACCGGTAGAGTGAGTTTGAACACCGGTAAAGTTCATTTTTGCATCGGTAGAGTGAACGTTTGCACCGGTAAAGTGAGTTTGAACACCGGTAGAGTTCGATTTTGCATCGGTCGAGTGAACGTTTGCACCGGTAAAGTGAGTTTGAACACCGGTAGAGTCCATCTTTGCACCGGCTGAGTGAACGTTTGCATTGGAAAAGTTCATGTTCGCAACGGAAAAGCGAGTTTGAACGTGTCCCTAGCCCGACCGTGAGGGAGGGCGTAAAAGTGATGCGCCCTCCCTTACGGTCGGGCTAGGGACACAACGTTCATCAGGGAACGGCGAATCACTTACCGTGGATGATTCCCACAATGCAGCCTGAATCCTTTGAGATTTTGGCCAATGCCGTACCTCCGGCATTTCCAGGCGGTAATGAGCCTTCAACGTACCAGTGCCCGTCGTGCAATCTTGCCCGGAATGGTTTTTCTCCCTCGATGTGTTTTTTGCCGTAAATCGGATTCCAGGCCGCGACGGCGATGGCGATGGCCGTTTCCTCATCCGGAACGTAGCCCTCCGCCGGTTTCCCGGTTTTTTTCGGGGGGACTGAAATACAACCCGAATCCTTCGAAATCAGAAGGACCGTTGGTGCGTCAGCCGCACCCGGCGAGGGTGTTCCACCGACCAGCCAGACCCCGTTTTGCAACTTCGCGGTTAAGGGCTTTTGCGCGTCGAGGGGCGGCTTGCCCTGAATCGAGGTCAAAACGGCGAACGCGATGGTGATGGCCGCTTCCTCGTCGGGTACATAGCCCTCCGGGCCTTTGGCCCGGCCATCGAAATTGATCCAGTTCCACGGTTTGATTGTCTCCACATCCGGACTGGCCCTGGTCGGTGGAGAGGTAGCCTTCCGACAGCCGATTGGCAGGAAAACGAACAGCAGAAAGAAAAAAACGAGAAGCGCTTTTTTCATGATGTGAATGCTCCCGTCCGTGTCCCAAAATCGGCCCACGGGAGATTGAGACAGCGGCTTGCCGCCCGGATGTGCGGAATGGCTCCGCCTTTCCGCAACGGTTGATTCAAAGATTTGAGGGCTTCAGCCCGACACCTTCGCTCGGGGCGCAGCCCCTCGCGGGATTTATGGGGAGCGGCTGGCGGAAAGGCAGAGCCATTCCGCACATCGGGCGGCACAGCCGCGTTTGTACCAATCCCGCGCCGTTTGATTCAGGGACAAAAACGCATTCCCAATCCGAAATCTCCTCAATAGGGTTGGTCGTTCCAGTCACCGGTAATCGGAATGTCGGTGCTGGCACCGTAAAAGAACTGGAGATCGGCGAATCCGGAGGAATTCGAATCCCGCAGAAACCACTGATTCCCCCGAACGATGCCGATGGTGTCGACGCCGTCGGCGTTCCAGTCTCCGACGACCGGTTTGTCGCCGGCCTGACCGTAGAAGAACTGGAGATCGGCGAAACCGGTGGTGTTGGTATTGCGGATGTAGACGAATCCGTTGGAAGGGCGGAAGCATCCGACGGTGTCGATGCCGTCGCCGTTCCAGTCGCCCGCAAGGAAAATATCCCCCGCCGTGCCGTAGAAAAACTCGATGTCGGCAAATCCCGGCGTATTCGAATTTCGCAGCAGGACCTGATTGCCCCGGACGATTCCGACGGTGTCGATACCGTCGCCGTCCCAGTCTCCGACGATGGGAAGGTCGCCGGGCGAGCCGAACGGGAACTGAATGTCGGCGAAGCCCGCCGTGTTCGAGTTTCGAAGATAAAACGTCCCGTTGCGGTAAATGCCGATGGTGTCGGTTCCGTTTCCGTCCCAGTCGCCGGCGACCGGAATGTCGTTGGCCTGTCCGTAAAAGAATTCGGAGTCGGCGAAACCGGTGGCGTTGGTGTTCTTCAGGTAGACGAAGCCGTTCGACGGGCGGAAGGCCCCGACGGTCACCTGCTGGCGGGTGCTTTGCGTGACCGTGAAGGTCATTCCGGCAATCGTGACCGTTCCGGTTCTGGGGAGACCGAAAACCGGGGGAATCGGTTGAATCTGAAGTTGAACCGTTCCGTTGCCCGTGCCCGACGCACCGGACGTCACCGAAATCCAGTCGTCGTTGGAAATCGCGTTCCACGTACAACTGGTGCCCGTCGAGACGAAGACCTTGCGCGTGCCGCCGGGAGGATCGAGGCGGAGGCTGGTTTTGTCGAGCGCGAAGGAACAGGCGCTGGTCTGGGAAATGGTGAGCGTCGCGTCTCCGACGCGGATGTTTGCCGACCGGGCCGGGCCGGAATTGGGGCTGACCGTAAAGGAGACGGTGTTCGTGCCTGATCCGGACGCGGGGAATCCGGCAATCCAGTCCGGAATGCCGCTGGCGGTCCACTGGCATGGGCCTGACGTAACCGTGGCCGATCCGCCGCCGCCTTCGACGGGGAAGTTCCCCGTATTTGGGGAAATGCCGAAGGTGCAGGTCTGGTCGCCGTTCAACCGGACCAGCCCGCAGCGCGGTTGTCCGTTGAACGTGGTGAAGTCACCCCCGGCGACCACCCGGTCGAACGGATCGACGAGGACGGAGCGGACAATGCCGTTGCAGCCGGACCCCGGATCGAAGGTTGTGTCGAGACCACCGGTGGCGTTGAGGCGCGCGATGCGGTTTCGCGAAACACCGGCCACCGTGGTGAATTCACCGCCGATGATGACCCGGTTCTGGCTGTCGATGGCGACGCACCGCACGGTGGCGTCGGGCCCGAGTCCCGGGTTGAACGTCGTGTCGAGGCTTCCGTCGGGGTTGAGCCGGGCGACCCGGATGCGGGTCGTCCGGTTGAATTCCACGAACTGTCCGGCGATGACGATGCGTCCGAGGTTGTCGAGGGCGATGGCCCAGACGTTTACGCTCGGTCCGAATCCCATATTGAACGTCTGGTCAATCGTGCCGTTGGAGTTGAGACGGGAGAGGAAGTTCTGGGTGACCCCGTTGTACTGGTTGAAGGTACCGCCGATGAGAATGCGGCCCTGCGTATCCTGGGCCATGGCGTAGATGTAGCCGTTCGGGCCGGTCCCGGCGTTGAATGTCGTGTCGAGCGTCGCGTCGTTATTAAGGCGGGCCAGATTGTTGATGGACACCAGGTTGATTTGAAAAAACACTCCCCCGATGACGACGCGATTGGCGGAGTCAATGACGGCCTGATCGACGCCACCGCCGGTGACGATTGGTTGAAACGAGCCGTCGAGCGCACCGCTCGCCGTCACTCTCGCCAGGGACGGACGCTGAAGGTTGTTGAAGGACTGGAACAGGCCTCCGGCGACGACTTTGCGGTTGGCGGCGGTGGCGACGGTTTTCACCTCTTGAAACGCGCCGTCGCCGGTGTTGAAGGACTGGTCGAGATTTCCATTTGGGGTGAACCGCGCGAGGTGGTTGCGGCGGATGCCCCGACTGAAATTGAAACGTCCTCCGGCGATCAGATCGCCGTTCGCCGACTGGGCCAGTGCATTGACCGTCGAGTTTCCGTCAATGCGCGACAGAAAGGATTGGTCCAGTGTCCCGTTTTCCTGAAAACGTCCGAAGCGGCTGACGAACTGCCCCTGTCGGATGCGGAACACGCCTCCGACAAACACGCCGCCCTGATTCGGCAACGGCAGCGTGCTCCGAACTTCAATAAAGGTATCGGTGCTGGAAGCCGTTGCCGGCAGGAAGTCGGGATCGACTGTTCCGTCCGCCATGGTTCGGACGAGGCAGCGGCGAGATGTATTCCCGTAAATGAAAAACCGGCCTCCGAAATAGATTCGGCCCTGGTTGTCGATACTGACGGAAAATACAAACCCGTCGGCACCGGCCAGCGGGCTGAACGTCGTGTCGAGGCTGCCGTCCGGATTGACCCGGGCGACGCGGCTGCGAACCGTGCCGTTGAAAAGACCGAATTCGCCGCCGATGACATAACGTCCCTGGGCGTCGATGGCGAAGTCGAAAATTTGATAATCCGCGCCGCCGGATGGTGCAAACGTCGCGTCAAGGGATCCGTTGTCGTTCAGTCGGGCGATTCCGGGACGCGACGTGCCGTTGACCACGTAAAAAAGTCCGGCAATGACAATGCGTCCCTGAGAGTCGATTCTGAGCCGGTTGACCGTATTGGCGGCGCTTGGGTTGAACGCGGAATCAAGACTCCCGTCCGGGTTGAGCCGGGCGAGCCGGCTTCGCGGCGTGCCGTTGAACGAGGTGAAAAAACCTCCGATGACCGTCCGTCCCTGAGTGTCGGTCGCCACGGTCAGAACCGTATCGTCCGCTCCGGTTCCGGGGTTGAATGTCCCATCAAGCGTCCCGTCCGGGTTGAGCCGGGCGATTCGGGAACGAGGCGCGTTGGCAAACGTCGTAAAGTCACCGACGACGAGAATCCGGTTTTGAGCGTCAATCGCCAGTCCGTAAATCGTGCCGTTTGCCCCCGCTCCGGCATTGAACGCCGGGTCCGGATTCCCGTCGGCGAGAAGGCGGGCAATGCCGTACTGATACGTGTCGTTGACGAAGTGAAAGTTGCCGACGATCAGCGACTTGCCTTCATTGGTGATTGCCGAGCCGTAGACGATCCCTCCGTCGCTCGCAAGGCGCGCGTCGAACGTCGGATCGAGTGCGCCGGCGGTTTGCGCCCCGGCGCTGATCGAAAATGCCCAAAACAGAAAGGTGAAAAACGGAACCAGACGGGTGCCGCGCGCAAGAAAATTCATGGTGTCTCCCGGATTTCAAGGCAGCGTGTTCGCTGTCATCCAACGTTGTACGGATGAATTCAACGTAACATGCCGATAGGGAGCCCCCGAAGTCGTTATGTGACTTTTTTCACCTTTGAGTGTCAGACAGATGCACTGTCGGGTCACCGGGCGTGGAAAAAGATGACCGCGTCGCCGAGCGTGTCAAGGTTCAGTTCTTCAAGCGTGATTTTCACGAACTCATTCGTCCGCTTTGTTCGTCTGGGCATGTGCCCCGAACGTTTCCGCGCGAACAACCCCAATCGCGTCCTCGCCGAGGTGCGCGAGATTCTTTTCCAGCGCGGCAATCTGTGCCCGCACGGACGCGATGACTTCCGGGTCGTTGTCGCAAAGTTCAAGGAAGTCGGTTTCCTCGTTCTCCGGGTCAAGCATGTCGTTCAGAAGTTTGATGCCTTCCCGCAAAAACTCGCCCAGGACCAGCGTCTGGCCGGGCCAGGCTCCCGGTTGGCCGAGTCCCGCGAGCAAATGGCAGGCGGCGCGAATTTCCTGGTGACCATCGACGAACTTGAATGCCTCGCGGATGTGTTCGTCGAAGCTGGTCGCTTTCAGGCTTTCGCCGAACCACGTCGCCGCGCCATCGCTCTGCCACGGCTCAATTCCCCAGACTCCCATGTGCAATCTCGCTTTCTTCAAAACCGGTTTGGCGCAGGTAGACGGAATCGTTCTTTCAGAATAACTGTTCAGAGTTCCCCGCTTTAGCGGGGAGAATTTCGGAAATTCGACCATTTTCCCGCCTACATTCCCGAAAAATCATGGGCGAAGTCCGATTTTTCCTCAGAAAATATCCGACTGCCCCGCTTTTTTCCCGCTAAAGCGGGAGACTCTGAACAGTTACCTTTCAGAAAGGCCGTCCGGATGGTTGACGATGCGCCGAGACTTCCGGCGTACGAGTTGCAGGCGGTTTCAACCCTATCATGGCGCTTCCACCCGGTGGCGGTGATTGTGAAAACCCTGCCGTGTTTGACGTCGGAAATTACGATGGCCCTCAAATGAAAAATCCCCCGCTTCGGTAACGGAGGATTGGTGGCGGACGGTTTTGCGCCGGTCAATCGGATTCGTTCGCGGCGGAGCGTTTTTCGATGACGAGGCGGATGTCGTCCGGCGAGAGCATGCGGATTTTGCCGTCTTCCCACGTCGGGACGCTGTTGCCCGCGTTCATGTGTTCGATGAGCGCCCGCCGGACGGCCTCGCGCATGATGGTTTCAACTTCAAACGGGTCGAGCGGGAGTGTCATATTCATGAGTCGGTGTCCGTCCGTTCAAGGAAATAACTCCAGCCACCTGTATCAATTACAGCGGTTGATTGATTCAATCCGCCATGAGCGACGATTGCCGGACTCATGGGCACGGAGTTTTCAATCACCATCCATTGGTCGGCGACAGGTTGATAAAGCTTTCTGAAATTGTCGAGTCCCCGGTGGTATCGGCGGCGAATGGTGTCCGGTTCGATGGCGTGGCCGCCCATTCTGACCCGCGTTTCGACCCGTTTGAGGGCGAGTTCCACGTCGCGTAGCCAGAGCAAGATGACATGAATCGTGAATCCCGCCTTTTGCCATCGCGCCAGCCGCGGCGCGTAGCTCCGGGTCGCCAGCGTCGTCTCAAACGCAAACGACGTGGGCCGGGCGGCGAGTTCGTCGAGGCGTTTCAACATCACGCGCCCAGCCTGGAGGGCCGCCGATTCGGGAGAAAACGCCGATTTCAATCGAAGCGCTTTGAATGGAACGAAGGAGCGATTCCTTCAAATCGTTTCAGGAAATCCACTCATGTTGTACATCGGTCACCGTCCATTTTCCCTTGTCTCTTTGAACGGTGTAGAGATTTCCTTCCGCGTCGAGACTCGCGATGTAATACCCACCCGACACGACGGCACGGTCCGAATGGGTCCACTTCACCTCTTCGGCAATGAGGATGATTCCGTTTTTGACACCCTCGGTCGGGGAAATCACCGCCTCCGACGATTTCTTTACGAACGGCATTGCCCGGCGGAATCGTTTCATGAACTCATCCGATGGGTCTTCTGGGTCGCCGACGGAGAGATAAATCGTGAAATTCCTTGAGCCTTTCGCGTGGTACTGCTGAAACTGGTATCTGAAAACGGTTTCCCGGATGTCGTCTTCATCTTTTTTGGTTTTGGAGGATTTGTTTGCCGAAGAACGTGCTCCCGACGATTTTACGAGTGTGTCGTCCCGTTGGGCGGCGATGCTGACTGGAAGAGAGAGCCAGAAGCCGGAAAGAACCAGAAGAGCGATGAACCTTTTTCTTTCAATCACATTCGCCTCCAATGAAAAATCCCCCGCTCCATCCTGGCAGCGGGGGATTTCGTCTTACGCGTCGATTTTCAGTCGAAGTTCCTTCAACTGACCGGGATCAACCGTGTTCGGCGCGTCGCACATGAGGTCGGTCGCGCTCGCCGTCTTGGGGAAGGCCATCACGTCGCGGATGGAATCCATTCCGGCGAACAGCATCACCAGCCGGTCGAGGCCGAGGGCGATGCCGCCGTGCGGGGGCGTGCCGTAGGCCAGCGCGTCGAGGAAGAACCCGAAGCGCCGCTTGGCGTCTTCTTCCGTGAATCCGAGCAGTTTGAAGATCTTCTGCTGGATGTCCTGGCGGTGGATACGAATCGAGCCGCCGCCGATTTCGACGCCGTTCAAGACCAAGTCGTACGCCTTGGCCCGCGCCGCGCCGAGGTCTGCGCCGTCCTGATCGAGCAGGGCGAGGTCTTCGTCGCGGGGCGAGGTGAACGGGTGGTGCATCGAGTACCAGCGGTTGTCGTCCGCGTTGTGCTCGAACATCGGGAATTCCGTCACCCACAGGAAGTTGAACTGGTTCGGGTCGAACAGTTTTTCCCGCTTGGCGATTTCCACGCGCAGCGCGCCGAGCGCCGCCGCGACGACGGACTGCGTTCCGGCCACGATGAACACCATGTCGCCGGGTTCGCCACCGGCAAGTTTCGCGAGTTCGGCGGTTTTTTGCTCACCGAGACCCTTCGCCAGCGGCGATTGAATCCCTTCCGGCAGCATTTTGACGTAGCCGAGCCCGCCCGCCCGGAAGTCCTTCCGCAGCCAGTCGGTCAGATCGTCGAGGACTTTCCGGCTGTAGTCGGCCTTGCCCTTCGCAACGATGGCCTTGACGTGACCGTTGGCGTCGAGCGCGTTTTTGTACGGAATGAAATCCGTGCCGTCGAGCGCGGGGGCGAGGTCAACGAACTCCATGCCGAAGCGCGTGTCGGGTTTGTCCGACCCGAAACGGCGCATCGCCTCGTCGTAGGTCATGCGCGGAATCGGCAGCGTGACCGGGATGTCCTTCAGCGTGCAGAGTTCGACCATCAGTCCTTCCATGATCGAAAACAGCGTTTCCATCTGCGGGAACGACATTTCCACGTCGAGCTGGGTGAACTCCGGCTGGCGGTCGGCGCGCAGGTCCTCGTCGCGGAAGCAGCGCGCGATCTGGAAATAGCGGTCGAAGCCCGAAATCATCAGCAACTGCTTGAACAGTTGCGGCGACTGGGGCAGCGCGTAGAAATCCCCTGTATTCAACCGGCTCGGCACGATGAAGTCGCGCGCGCCCTCGGGCGTCGAGCGGATCAGCATCGGCGTCTCGATTTCGAGGAAGCCGTGCGATTCCATCCAGCGCCGGATGGTCGAGGTGACGTTCGCGCGCAGCCGCAGATTGGCCTGCATCGAGGGCCGCCGCAGGTCGAGGTAGCGATACTTCAGGCGCAAATCCTCGCTCGCGCCCGCGCCGACCTTCTCTTCATCGAGCGGAATCGGGGTCGTTTTGGCGTCGTTGAGGACCCAGAGTTCGTCCACCTGAATCTCGATTTCGCCGGTGGCGATCTTCGGATTGACGGCTTCCGGCGCGCGCCGGACGACTTCGCCGCGGACGGCGATCACGTACTCGCTGCGAATGTGCTTCGCCTTCGCGTGGGCCGCGCCGCCGCCGCGTTCCTCGCCGAACACGACCTGCACGAAGCCCTCCCGGTCGCGCAGATCGACGAACGTGAAAATCCCGTGGTCGCGGCGGCGACTCACCCAGCCCGTCAACGTGACGGTTTTTCCGACATCTTCCGGTCCGAGCGTCCCGCAATAGTGCGAACGCTCCAAAGTTCCCAAATGGTCAAGCATACGAATCCTTCGTTATTTCGAAATTTCCATTCATGACGAAAGTCCGAATCATAAACGCCAAACGCGGAAAGGAATAGTCTTGAGAGTCTTGAGAGTCTCGGGGGGCTTGGGAGTCGAAGAAGATGATTGGCGGGGTGGAGTGTTGAGTCACTTTGAGAACGAAGCAGTGTCGAGAATGACTTCCCGGCTCCCAAGACTCCCAAGACTCCCAAGACTTTTTTGTGTGGAGCCTGTGCGCGGTTTGGAGTATAGTCGCCAGACTCGTCGCGCATTTTTCCATCCCCGGACCATTTCAACTTTTCATTTCAAGGGAGACCGTTCCTTGTCGAGACGTATTTTCTTCGCACTTTTCCTGATTGTCGGCCTTTCCTGCGTGAATGCCTGCAAGCCGAGCGGCCCGGCACCGGAAGCTCCGATTGACCTCAAGAAGACGCCGACGACCTTCAAGGCGACGGTGAAATCCACCGGCTCGATGAACCGCGTGGGCGTGAACACGGGGGATGTGGTGCTCTATCGGGCGGGCGACAATTTTCGCATGGAACCGAAGAATTCGCCGTCCAGCGTGGTCATCCTGAACGGCGAGAAGAAGATGATGTACTACCTCGTGCCGGCCCAGAAGGTGTACCTGGAGCAGCCCTTCAACGATCAGATGAAGGCACAGGCCGACTTTTTCAAGTCGTTCATCAACCGTCCCGACCTGAAAATCGAGCAGCTCGGCAAGGAGACCGTGGACGGTCACCCCTGCGTCAAGCTCAAGCTGACGACCGATCTGGAGGGCAAACCCTCGACCACGACGCTCTGGTGCGCGACCGATCTGCGGAATCTTCCGAT
>JAAFHI010000508.1 GCA_013298335.1 Actinomycetota bacterium | reverse complement strand
TCCGTCAAATCCGGCGCAAGCGTCGTCGGAATGTTGGCCCGGTCGAGCATCCGCCCGGTTTCCCGCTGCACCAGCGCGAGTTCGTCCCGGATGTTCGCAATCGGCTGGACCGTCTCGAAGTTGAACCGCCGCTTGAGCGCCGCGCTCATTTCGTTCACTCCGCGATCCCGCGTATTGGCCGTCGCAATCAGGTTGAAGCCAACGGCGGCGAAAAGCGTCCGGTGCTCGTCGTCGAGTTCGGGAATCGCGAGAACCCGGTCGCTCATAACGGATAAAAGCGTGTCCTGAATCTCCAGTGGACAGCGCGTGATCTCCTCGAACCGGACGATTTTCCCCTCGCGCATTCCGCGATGGAGCGGTGCCGGGACGAGCGCGCGGTCCGACGGCCCTTCGGCCAGCAAAAGCGCGTAATTCCACGAATATTTGATGGCGTCCTCGGTCGTGCCCGCGCTGCCCTGGACGACCAGCGTCGAATCGCCCGAAATCGCCGCCGCGAGCAGTTCGCTCAGGTAACTTTTCGCCGTTCCCGGCTCGCCGATGAGCATCAGGCCGCGATTGGTCGCGAGCGCGACGATGCAGCGTTCCAGAAACGCGCGTTTCCCGGTGAATTTCGGCGAAATACCGAGTTTTTCATCGCCCAGCACAAACGTCAGCACGCTGCGTGGCGACAGATTCCACCCGCCGGGGCGCGGGGCCTTCGCGTCGAGGTCCGCCAGTTTCCCAAGTTCCCCGGCGTAGAGCGTTTCCGCCGCCGGGCGTTGAATCTCCGTTCCCGCGCCGGGATTGGTCTTCATTTTGGACATGAAATGAATTTCTCACTTTCCGTTTGGAATCTTGGCGTTCCGTTTCTTTTGAAAACGTTCTTTGAATGCTTCCGGAGACAATTTGAACTGGACAGCCAATCGTGAAAGACATTCCTCGGCGGATTTGGAAACGGGACCGATTTTTGACTGCACGCTGATTTCGATCAGGTGTTTCATCGCATTTTCCGTACCAATCAAACACAGCAATTCAACGCAGATGACGGCGAGTGGCGAATCTCTGTTTTCGAGGTTGCGGATCTCCGATGCAAGTGTGTCGACACCAGCATCGTCTCCGATCAAACCAAGGCAAAGAAACGCCCATTCATCCTTTGGCGGTGATCCGGCTTTTTTCCACGAGCCCAGTAATTCCAATACGAACCGGTTGCGGGATTCCGGAGAACATCTCTCCTTCACGGATGAAATGACGGGATTTTTGAAAAATGTCAGGGCATTTTGGCGCGTCGAAAACTGAAGGAACCATAGCAACCGGTCAGTCTGCTTGAAAGAAAGACGGTACTGTTCCCATACAAGAGCGGAGAGATTGCGAACCACCAGCCAAGGGGGATTGCGGCGGTACCGGGGGCAGTCTGACATGACCTTGTGTAGCCACTCAGGGGTGCTTTGCTCATTCAGAAGAATCGGTCGACTTTCCGACGGTGACTGCATCAAGTTTGCCAGTCGTTCAATTTCACCTTCGCTCAACGAAAGAACTTCACGGCTGAGTTCGCAAACCGGGTTCCGGAGATTCACAACTTCAAGCATTGCAATCGCCGCGTCCGCCAGCATGCCCGTGCCCAGCGCAACCGGGACAAGACCGGCAATGGTTTCGACAGGGTGAGTTTCAAGCCATTTCTGAGCTGGCTCTGGGGTTTGAGACTCAAGCATGAGGTTGAGCATTACCGGGGCGACTTCGGGACTAATCGCACATTGCCCCAAGGCTGAAATCGAGGATTTCGATACCGATTTTGAGAGTTCCCAAATGATGGAATGCTCGACGACGTCGAGGGCAGAGAATCCAGTGATGGCGATCCAGTTTCCGATGGGGCATCCAGGCAAATTCAGGCGACGAAAGTGATGTTCAACCAGTTGCGGTTCACGCAAGGCGAGCACGAATGATTGCGGACGCAGCCAGATTTCCGCGAGCCTTCCTCTTTCCCCGGAAAAGGCGTTGTCGGGCCAATGTTCGACAATGGGTAGAAGCTCATCCGTCATTCCAAGGATGGTCGCCAGCCGAAAACAAAATGCCGGTATTGAGTCCGGATTTTTCGGAAAGGGGAACGTTGCCATCACGTGGGCCACGATTTGCCGCATTTCCGATAGGGCATCATCGGATGAGAAGGGAAGTATGGCCCGGGCGAATCCGATTTCAACGGCATGGGTAAATCCGAGTTCGATATGCCAAGAAAAGCATGCGGGGACAAGGGTTTGCGCCAGACCTTGTGTAGAAAAAAGGCTCCAGAGCACGATTCCGAATTGAACCTGGTGGCGTCCGGAAAGGTTCGGAATTTTGATCGTCAACCCCTCACGCGGTTTTTCGAGCGCGTCGTTCAGGTGTTCAAGCAGAAACTCGGGTTCAAGCCGTTGAAGCGTCCGGCTGGTGAAAATTTCATACCAGAACCGGGCCTCCTCTAGGGACAGCCCCGGCCGGATGTTCAAAACCTTTTCCCGCTGTTCCCATTTTTTCTCGGGAAGGCTTTGAAAACGAACGAACCGGTCGAGGCAGTCCGCCAGATCGAACGGACGGATTGCCGGGGGCGGTTTGGGGACGTGCCGGTAGGAAGGTGAAAGGTGGGCGAAATCTTCAGGAAGACGAATCTCCCGCCTCACCTGAAATGATTCACCAGATTTTCTCGGACTATTTAATTTCGGCATGGATCCAGGTTGCTTTCGGAGTTCTGGTATTCCGCGCTCCACATTCACTTTCCTTTGTTCGTGGCTGTTCGAAGTTCAACCAGTGTCTCACTGACAAGGACCGGGTCAAGGTCCTTTAACGGCAGGGCATTGGCACGTTCGGCGGAAAAAGTGTCATTTGGTTTCTCTTCCATGAACAGAAATTCCTTGAAGGAAAATCCCGATCCCGTTTGATATGAGAAGCCGGCCAGAACCCACGTTTGGGCGAAGTCGAGAAAGCGCCAGAAATACTTTCCCCTGGTCGGCTCCTGCATTGGCGCGAGCCCCCAACCCAAAAGTAAGAGCCTGGCCGTGATCTCGTTCATATCCGGCTGGACTTCAAGATCGGGAATTCCGGTGATCCGGTCCTTTGAAATATTCGTCGTGGCGGGCGGGATGATGGTCCGCTCCAATTGCGGGAACGGTTGCGAAATGAAGTAATCGCTGAAAAGTTGAAGCCACCGCTGCCGCTCCGGTTCGTCGAGATGAAGGCGGTGGGCGAGTTTGATGACGGCGTCGTCGGGTATCGGGAATAATTTGTCGTAGCTGTCACTGTACGAATCGTCCTCGCTGACCCGAAACGCGCCGATGAATTGTCCGTCGTTTGAAAAGGCCCGCCAAATCAGCCGTTTCACCAGTTTGCCGGTGACGGGATGGCCCAAAACGTACTTCTCAAAGTCATTCCGCGACCAGCTTCGACCGTTGACCAGCGCGCGCTCGAATCGCCGCGGCTGGACATCGCGGATGAGGGCAATCCGCTCGACGAATAGCGGCCACTCGCGCGCCGCCTCCGCCGCGAGCGCCGGATCGTCGCTTTCCTCGATGGTGGGGAATCCGCGCTTCTTTTTTCCTTTGGCGTCGAGAACGACCGGTTTCAACTCCGCCGTCAGCTCGGCGGTGAATTGGCGCGGCCCGAAACCGAATATCCGCCGACAATGACGCCCCAGCCCCGCGTCGGGAATGATCCGGTCGTCGAGTTCAAAGGTCGAAAGCCCGCGTTCGGCGGCGATGCGTTCATAAACCGCTTTCGAGCTCCTCGAAAAGACAACCGGCTGATGCCCGAGCGTGTGACGCTGAATGTAGGACAGCGCCGTCGGCGTACCGATGACGCCAAGGACGTCGAGTGCCGCTTCGGCGCGTTTGAGCTTGCCGGTCGCTGGCCAGTCGCGAATGACCGTGGCCAGTTTCATTGCCGTATGGTCGTTGCCCCAGATACCGAGCGCAATGAGCGGCCAGTCGCATTTCGGGGTTGGCCTGGTTTTTTG